>CAUCYJ010000150.1:0-6287 GCA_958446945.1 uncultured Lachnospiraceae bacterium
TCCAGATTTGTGCCTCATTTATCTTATCAAGTACAGCTTCAACAATCTGTTCATCAGCTAATGAATCAGGTACTTTTTCATGTTCTGTTACATATTTTTTGTATTCTTCATACACCCAGCCTGTAATCTTATCCTTCTGTTTCATCTTGAGATTACTAAACTTCTTGTTCATCTGTAAAAGCTGACCATCTATCTTTTTATGGATTTTTGTCTTCTTACTTTTCGCCAAATTTCTCCCACCTTTATATAATTAACAACTTTTGCTAGTATAACGCATGTTTCGCATTTATCTTTTCACATTATAACATCTATCATATTTATCTGCATGAACAAAGCGGACAAGTCCGCTTCAAACTCCCTGAATCCCTCAGTCTTTGAGGGACTTGTTACGCTTTGCGCGCCAGATGCAGTCTGCTTTAGCAGACATATTCCACATGCATCTGGTCGCATCCTCGCGGAGCGTTTTTGCTTTATTGGAACATTACGGAGTAATTTCCTATAAAGCAAAAAAGGACAATTTATCTGAATTTCAGATAAGCTGTCCCTTTTCTATCTACATGTTTTATATTTTTGCTATAATACTTTCGCAAGAAAACTTTTTGTTCTCTCATGTTCCGGCTGTTCAAACAGCTCTTTCGGCGGTCTGTCTTCCACAATCGTTCCATGATCCATAAATATAACACGGTTACTCACATTTTTGGCAAATCCCATCTCATGTGTTACGACAATCATTGTCATTCCCTCTTTTGCAAGAGAACGCATAACTTCCAACACTTCTCCGACCATTTCCGGATCCAAAGCAGAGGTTGGCTCATCAAATAACATCACTTCCGGATTCATTGCCAATGCACGCGCAATTGCCACGCGCTGTTTCTGTCCACCAGATAATTTATTCGGATAGGTATCCGCCTTATCCTCCAGTCCTACCCTTTTCAAAAGCTCTACTGCTTTTTTATCCGCTTCCTCTTTTGTCCATTTCTGGAGGCGTACTGGTGCAAGCTTGATATTTTCTTTCACTGTCATGTTCGGAAATAAATTAAAATGCTGAAATACCATACCAAGATTCGCCCGAAACGCATCTAAATCTAACCCTGGTTTCAATATATCCTTTCCGTTAATAAGAATCTCTCCTGCATCAGGCTGTTCCAGTAAATTAATACACCTCAAAAATGTAGATTTTCCGGAGCCAGAAGGTCCAATGACACAAACACATTCGCCTCTTGTTATTTCAATATTTACACCGTTTAATACATGGTTATTTCCGAACGATTTTTCCAAATTATGAATCTTAATCACTTTCCTTCAGCCTCCTCTCAAATTTTCCAAGCAGAATCGACAATACTTTTACAATCAGATAATATACGATACCTGCTGCCAATAAAGGGATAAACATCTGATAAGTACGTGATGATACATAACTAGCTGCCTTGGTAAGATCAACAATTCCTACATAGCCTAAAATGGATGTTTCTTTGATCAACTGGATAAATTCATTTCCCATGGCAGGAAGAATATTTTTTACTGCCTGCGGAATCACAACAAAACGCATTGTATCATTATAACTAAGACCCAGGGAACGTCCCGCCTCAGACTGTCCTTTATCTATTGCCTGAATGCCACCGCGAATCACTTCAGAAACATAAGCACCACTGTTAATTCCAAAACTTACCACTGCAGCAATATATCCCAAACGACTATGGAAAACTGCAAAATATACAATCATCAGCTGTAGTACTGATGGCGTTCCTCGAATCACATCTACATAGAAAGCCGCAACAGAAGAAGCAAGCGTTCTTTTTCCTCTATTGTCGGCATTGATACGTATAATTGCAACCAGTAATCCAAGAATCACACCTATCAATACGGAAAGCAAGGATACGATTAATGTCGTACCAAGACCATTTGCATAGTATTTCCATCGATTATCCTGTACAAAAATAAACTTCAGAGTTCCGATAAAGCCATCTTCTTCCTGTGTGGCTATGATCTGTTCGCTCTCTTCTCCTGAAAAATACTTTGCATACAAAGTATCATAGGTTCCATTTTCTTTTACCTTGGCAAGACCATCATTAATCAACTCTGTTATTTCGGTGTTACCTTTTTCAATACAAAATACAGTATCTTCTTCGGTTCCCTTCACCGGGACTGCTTCAATCCCATCGGTCTGTTTGCAAAAAATCTCTGCGATGATCGTATCAATGATCACAGCATCTGCGCCTTTATTCTTTAGTTCCATAATTGCACTGGAGGCATTTTTAAAACGCTTTACTGTCGCATCCTCTACTACACCATAGTCTGTATTTTCACCCGATGCGATCATATCACTTTGGGATCCTTCCAATACAGCAATCGTCCTTCCTTTTATGTCTGAAAAATCAGTATATTTCTCATCTGTCCTATATACAAGGCTCTGGGATCCCGAATAGTATACATCTGAAAAATCTACGCTCTTTGCTCTTTCTTCCGTAGGTGCAATTGAAGCCGCGATTGCCTCAATATCTCCTGCTTCAATAGACCCAAGCAATGAATCAAAAGGTAGATCTACCCACTTCACTTCAAATCCAGCCTCTTTGGCAATAGCATTCATCAGTTCAATATCAAATCCTGTAAGATTTCCGTTGCTGTCAAGATACTCAAATGGTGCATATTCTGCATTTGTTCCGATTGCAACCATTCTCTTTTCGTCTGCATAAGCATGCATCGGTATTTGAATTATGATGATCATCATCAAGAAACATACAATTACTCTGTGCAGCCAGTATTTCCTGTCCATCTTCATGGCACTCCTCCTACCTGTATCTTTCGTTATTTATGAAATGTACTATATCATATTATAACGTTATATTCAATCGTTTTACGCTTTACTGTTTTATTTTTGTATAATTTTACCAATTTAACGTGTTACATTTTGTTGAAATGAGCACAATCATTTTTTAATATTGCTTCAGAAACATTCATCTGCTTCTTTATTTTTGATTATTAATGCTATTGCTTCCGCAAGTATTCTATGTCCTTCCTCTGTAAAATGAATTCCATCACAGCCTATGCACTCCGCTCCAAGTACATCTCGTGCACTCAAAAATTCTGCATGATGAAGTGCCGCAATACTTCTATATTCTTCCGTCAGTCCGCCTGCCTTTTGCGCAGACTCTGCTGTAAATTCTATCCAGTCTTTTTTAGGATATAAATCTGCCGGTGCGATAACTATTTTTTCAGGAGTCTGACTTTTTCGTCTGCATGTTTCCTCTATCTTCAGCAGTACTTCATCCAATCCATATCCAATCTCTACTGTATTCACTCCATAGCGTGTTTTTGTATCATTTGTTCCTAACATAACAATGATATAATCCAAAGGAAATTGTGAGATCAGACATGGATACAGATAATCCAGGGCAGATGTTCCCGGTTCAATTTTATCTGTAAAGGCAGTTGTCCTTCCATTCATTCCCTCTTCGATCACTTCATAGTTTTCCCCAAGCATCTGTGCAAGCTTTCCCGTCCAGCGCACATTTTTTTCATATCGTTCCCCACTGCCTGGTATATATCCCCAGGTATTTGAATCTCCAATACAAAGTATTCTTTTTCCCATTCCGCTCATTCCTTCTTCGATAATCCAACTATTTTAATATCATTCTTTGTGTAGCTTTTCTTATTGTTATGCTCCACAGCTATCTGTGAATATAACATTCACGGCTTTTATGAGCACTTTCTCTTAAACCGTTTTATATGTTAATACGTATTATGATATAATCTATCATATTATAACGTTATATTAGATACGATCGGTTCTTATTTTTTAACTTTATGCAGTTTTACCAGTTTGATGTGTTAAATTTTGTTTAATGCTACAATTTATTCTCCAAAAATCTCCACATATACTCTTCGTGTCTGAGGTCCGTCAAATTCTACAAGATAAATATCCTGTGCACCACCACAGACTATTTTTCCATTAACCACCGGGAACATACAATGATTTCCACATAGCAGACTCTTGATATGACCTGTCGAATTATTTCCTGTTGCACCATAGCTTGGCAGGAAATGGGCATGCATATAATCGGCTTCGAGAGGGACAATTCTTGTAAGGGTATCTGCAATATCCCATTCTACACAAGGGAGTCCTTCATTCACCATAATTCCGGTTGTTGTATGGGCTGTAAGGACGAGAACCGCTCCGTTTTTTACCGGACTATTTTTAACAATCTCATGTACCTCTTCTGTAATCATATGGAATTCTTCCGGTTTATGGCTCATCCATTCAATTGTATGTAAATCTACCATTCTTCCGTCTCCTCTCCTAAAAAGCGCAATGCATTTTTATAATAGATTCCTTCACGTGCGTAATCTCTCATTGGTATTTTTTCCAGTGCACGAAGAATTTTAAACTGCCGGAACCTCGGACCATTTGACGCAAACATAATCTGTCTGTATAATGCCCGGTCTACCCATAGCGGTCCCATATCCACTGTAAAAAGTCTTGCTATTGACTCCTCCGGAGAATCCAGGTAGAGCACAGAAGTGTCTGTATACACATTTGGATATTTAATCATCAGCATAACCATTTCCCTTACAAATGGCCACGCAAAATGAGCCAGGCACATACGCAGCTGCGGGTATCTGATTGCTACCCGTTCAAACTTCAGCGGATACGCATATTCTGTAATCGTATTAGGCTCCCAGCTTAACCCTGCATGAAATATGATTGGTCTGTTATATCTGATACATAGTTCATAAATTGGATTCATAATTGGATCATCCGGAAAAAACTTCTGTTTTGCAGGATTTAATTTTAATCCTTTCAGTTCAAGATCCCTAAATGCATGCTCAAGAACTTCCAGTGCATCCTCCCGGTGCGGGTCAACACTCGCAAATCCGATAAAGCGTTCCGGATGGTCTTTTACAAGCACGGCGATCTGATCATTTGTCACAATCTGTCCACCTTCTGTTGTTGTAACGTCTAAAGGCAGCAGCGCCGCTTTGTCCACATGGGCGTAATCCATCTCTGCAAACATTTCATCATATCCGTATGGAGACTGTTTAAATACTCCAAATGCATTTTTCCTGAATTCCAATTCTTCTTTGTCTTTACAGACTGCCTCATAAAAAATTGGATGAATGTGCATATCTATAATCATTGTACATATTCTCCTTTTTGATTTTAATATGGTTCAAATTTTGTAATTACTTCTGAGCTTATCTTTGCTCCAAATTCCTGACATTTGGGGATTTCCCATCCATTCATAATTCCATAGGTAAATCCTGCTATGTATGAATCACCTGCACCAACTGTGTTCACTACTTTCACCGGAACAATTCCATAATGGTAGTATCTTTCGCCATCATAACTTAGACTTCCATTTTCTCCAAGCGTAGCTGTTACAATTTTCGGCCCGAATGACTGGATTCTTTTTATATGTTCCCGAATGTAGTCATCTTCTTTTTCATAAGAAAGAAATGCATAGTCTACATTTTTAAAGTTCTCGTCCGTGTTATACTCCGGATTTCCACTGAAAATCGAAAAATCCATCACTACTTTCACTCCTGCTGCGCGAAGCTCTGGGAGGTCCTTTAATATATTTCCAAAAAGATCTGTGTGAAGATAATCAAATGTTTTTATGTACTCTTTATCCTCCTCCGTCAATGCAAAATCTTTCATGACACCTTCCACCTCTTCAAGATGTACGCGGTCAACCCCATTGATCAGATCCATTTTCATCTGGCATGTATTTCCTTCTTTTTCATGTAAATGTGAGATCTCTATTCCTTCCTGCTGCAGCATTTTGCGCATTGTTTTTCCATATTCATCTGTTCCGGTTACGCTGACCACGCTGACTGAAATTCCCAGTCTCTGAAGATGTACTCCCCAGTCTACCCCATTTCCGGTCGGATAACATCTATTTAATTTTTCATAAACATCCATACAAGAAAAACCTGCTGCAACCGCACGTACTTTTTTTTCGCCCATATTTTCCTCCTTCTCACTGTACAGCCCCTGTATTTCTCCGCAACACTGTCCCTGACGGAGCTGCCGGGGTATTATTTCCATTTCCTGGAAATCAAAAAAGCAGATGCTCGTAAAGCTATTATGAAAGAATTTTCCAGAAACAACAGAACACTTCTGTCATCAGCCCCTGCTGTTTCTGAATCATCCCAAACAATAAAACATCCGCAGAACGCACTTTTTATTGTCCCACTGTGTTTTACAGCTCAAAATATCTCACAGACATCTGCCTATTCATATTTTTTACCGTATCCAAAAGCACCATTCATTCCACATACTTTGGAAG
>CAUCYJ010000151.1:0-6253 GCA_958446945.1 uncultured Lachnospiraceae bacterium
AACACAAGGGATACAGCGATTTTTTATCTCAGCAACTGTCAAAGATGGGATTATAGTGCATATTATTCAAAAACACAAGTGGTATTTATATTTTTTTGTGAAATTTTGTTGAAAATATAAAAATTATATGTTTTTACTGGATTTTTGGAGATAATTATCACTATGGAATACTTCTGTTTGATTTCAGAACTCTTTGTATTTTCTTATATCTTCTTATATCTTCTTATATCTTGGTATGTGTTTGGTGTAAAATTGGTGTAATAAAGCTCTTTTTGACCGTTTCAGAATCAAATTGGTGTAAGCTTATTGTTACAGAACTGTTAATTTTGGTGTAAGTTAGCTATTTTTTATCTAAAAATGGTGTAAGCTTATTACATTACGAAATACGTCTATTATTTAGCTTCTGAATTTCGTTTGTCAAGCGTTCATCTGTAACATGATTATACAATTCCATCGTCATTTTCATAGAAGCATGACCCATGATATCCTGCAATGTTCTTGGAACAACTCCGGCTTCTGCCATACGAGAGCACGATGTATGTCTCAGGAGATGTGGATGTATATGTGGTAATGGCTTTATTGTTCCACCAAACTTTTTGATATCAGAATTATAATCATCTACAATACGATTCAGAATACGTCCAATAGTTTGTGTGATAAATGGTTTATTTTGCCTGTTAGAAAATACAAAATCCTTATATCCATCTATTTCGATCTCTGTTTTCTTATCCATCTCAATCTGATTTTTCATCTGTTCCATAAGAGCATCCCTTGCGGCATTTGATAATGGAACATTACGAACACCAGATTTAGATTTAGGAGTAAGTATTTGATATTGACAAGCATCTTTTCCTACATTGTTGTATTGTAACTGGTGAGTGATATTTACAAAGCCATGTTCTAAATCTACATCATCCCATGTCAAACCACAAACCTCTCCAACTCTCAGAGCAGTTTCAAGCATAAATACAAATAATGGATAATAATATGCATACTTGCTATTTTTAATGTATGTAAGAAAATTGTCCTGCTGCACCATTGTTGATATACTGAACATCAAACTTTGTCAGATGTTCAATGATTAAACAGTTTTTATACCACACCTTAATATTAAGAACATTCGGCACCATTGTTGACACTCTAAGATCAACTTCATCTATGCGTTGGCTCTTACACTCTTCTACTTGTTCACTTAAAGGCTTAATTCCAGAATGTGCCAATGACTTATAATATTCGTTAGCTTCATCATAGGTTGAAAATATATCGCACAAATTATATGGTGGATAACTTATAGCAAAATCGCAGCATTGATCTCCAACCCAAACGATATATTTGCCTTTATATTTTGTCATTACAACATAAGCAGGTATATGATTCTCATTGTACGATGACTCTTCCTCAAAGAATCTATAAACATCACTTTTAATTTCTTCGGTATCTTCCAAATCATCAATATAATCAATGAACTCTGTAATTTTATCTTCCGTATCTAATCCAATTGCCCGAAATTTTTCATTCATATGAATTGATTCTCCTTTTATCTATCCGCATTGAAATCAACAAAAAATATCTGTCTCTCACATTCATCCTTATATTTCGGATATGTATTAGCAATTTTTTCAAGTACCGCAATTTTAACTTCTGGATAAGCTTCTACTGATCCTACTTTTCCATCAATACTGCCAAGAAAATTATCATAACTTACCAAATTATGTCTGATATAGTTTACAATCCAACGATTGATAGTTTCTTCATCGGCTGTATAAGCATTTTTCATATATGGCTCATCAATCCAATCACCATTTAAAGAACATGGATGACATTGATACCACTCTTGTTTTGCTTTTAGTGCCTTAGTTTTTAATTCTTCATCCGATAAAACTTTTATAGTAATTGAATCTATAAACAACTGAACACTATGATTCATATTGCTATACTTAGTTTCGACTGCTTTACTTGCTGATTTCTTACGCTTATTAGCTTTCTCCATAGAATCTTGAAATTCTGATGTTGTCATTACCTGCTTAACGGTATCTTCATCCCACAATCTCATAGGAGCAGCCTTTCTATAATGAGGATTCGCTTTCAATACTGGATCTGGAAGAAATTTACTGATTAAACTTTTCGTCCATCCATACTCTTCAATAATTTTTGACTGAGTAATCATTTTATTATCATTCATAATACATAGCTCTCCTTTCTCTCAGTGGACAGATGCAACTCCATCCACTGATATTGATATATATTTCTCTGTGTGTCTTAAAGTTCCACTACATATTTACGTGATGGAATCTCAATCTCTTTATCAAGTTTAATTGACTGATTCACAATCATTCTGAGGACTTTGCAAACATACTCTTCGTCACCTCTGATTTCAGAAGGCTTTATCAGTATCAGATATGGATCAAGTTCATTGGCATGTTTTACAAGAAAATCAGCATATTCTTGTGAAGTAATCGATAAAATGCTACATAAATTAGTAGAAGATTCTGGACTAATGATGGCTATATTATCAGCGCCATTATACGATTTACCCAATTATAATAGGCGCAAATTTTTTAAAGAATTCTCATTATTGCTAGAAAAATATAGCAATTCTTCTGATTATTAAATCTTAATTTTGAAAAGCCCCCAGGATTAACTCCCGAGGACTTTCATACTGCTCATATTAAATTGTGATCACATTATTCAAGCAATCAGATTATTAATGGATTCTAACTCATATACAGTAAATGGATCAATGTCAATACAACTGGATTCATCTCTGTTGCCAGAAAGATCCCATGCAAGAGTACCATTCATAACGGTACAAGCTTCCTTAAATGCATCAATATCTCTTAATGGCTTAAATATTTCTGCTTTCAAATCTTCTGTAGCATCATAGTCTACAATCTTACCGTCATCAAAGAATACCTGTACATGAAAATTATCCAATGGTATCACCTGTACTACTGTTGGAAAATATTCGTTCATATTGTTATAGTCCTATTATTTTAATCAAAACAAATCACTATGACTTCCAGTTCTTGTCAAATATAGGAATAGTTCATCTTCATAGACTTCATAAATCAACAACCAATCAGGAGCAATATGACATTCTCTGCAATTACTATAATTTCCTGAAAGATTATGATCTCGATTCTTCGGCGGTAATATTTCACCATTTGCCAATTTTTTGATGATATCAGTCATTAATCTCATATCGTATCCACGTTTCTGAATACGTTTTAAGTCTTTTTGAAACTTACTGGTCGGCTTAACCGTATATTTCATGCTAATAATTCCTCCATCATCTTGTCCACATCTGTATATGCTTTTCCAAGAGAAGGATTCTGTTTCATCTGCTGCACTTCATTAATTGCTGATATTGTTTCACTGTTTGGTATTTCTCTGGTAATCTCAAACGGTATTCCCTGTTCTCTGATTGCCTGTTTTACAAAAATTGTGAATGCAGTTGTCAGATTCATACCTAAATCATTGAAAAGATCTTCTGCTTGTTTCTTTAAATTATCATCCATTCTAATTGATACATTTGCCATAAATCCACCTGCTTTCTAATCTATTTATATTATCATTATATAGCTTATGCAATGCATTGTCAATACTATGCATTATTTCAAGAATTATATCTTTTCCATCCTTATATAAATATCTGCATTGGCAGCAGACATCTTATACTCGTTTCTACACAATATATTAATGAACTAACCATCAAATTTCAACGATAATGCTTTAAGGGTAAAGTTGTTAGGGTAGATGGTTTTCGTTGGAAATTTAAGGTTATATATAAGGATTTTCAGCATAGAATTGATTCTGTGAGGGATGGTTATGGTTATACGGATGACTGTATTAGTTCCCTTCCGTTATTATAAGCAGGATAACGGAAGTCTTATGAAAAAGCCCTCCGTCCTGTCTATAGAAGTAAACTAAATATTACTTCCGTTCCTGTTTCTAAACAACTGACTTCGGTTTTTAAACAACGAATTTATCGCATTTTTCCGTTGTCTGATGCGTTTCTAAACCGACAGAAATTTGAACCTACCCTTAAAATCCCATCACATCAGGTTCTTCCCATTGTTCCGCTGTGACTCCCGACGATTCCAGAAGCTTATCAATCGGTGCTTCATCTTCATTTCTGTATTATTTAATTCCATTACTTCTCTAATCCTTTCTCAGCCATATTATTTTCATCAATTGTCCTGTCAGCCATTGGACACCACTCTGGACTTGTCTCAGGTAAATTATCCTCGCCCAGTTTACCCATCAAATTTACTCTATTTCTATTATCACAATAATACATTTTCTTATTGACAGCATAGCATTTTACATATTCACAATCTTTACATCTCATTACTCTTCTTCTCCTTCTTCGTATTCGTCATCTTTATTATTTGCTTCTTCTTTGAGATAATCTCCATACGCTTCGCAAGCACGATTTAACACAGTACCAGATTTAAACTTTGCCTTATATCTATCTGGAATCTCATACACATTTTTGCCTGTTCTTTCCATTCCAGAACATGTTTTTTTTCTTTATAAAATTTAGGTTCTACAGTGAAAAATCCTAATAATACCAGTTTATCTCCCTTAGCCCAAATATCCTCTATAGTGCGAAGCATATAACGAATTGTCCAGTATGTATTCCAGTAGTCTCCACCTATCCTATTTTTTGGTATTCTCTCATATTCTTTGAATCTATTAGCTTCTCTCATTTTATCATGTACCATTTTGGTAAATTCTGCTTCATATATTGTTTTGTTCATCGTCTTTTCCTCCTTGCTTTTGTTCTATGAAATCACCATTTCTTTGATAATATTTTTAAGCACTAAAATAAGCCCACGTACCTATTGTTATAAAAGTACATGGACTTATTCAGATGTTTAAATGTTCTTGTATTGTTATAGATGTAATGCTATATTCTGTGGTGTAAATTTGGTGTATTTATACCTGTTTAACACCTGTTTTCCCTTGATTTTACGGGATAAAATCGTAAATGTGATATTATATGCATATTATTCAAAAACACAAGTGGTATTTATATTTTTTTGTGAAATTTTGTTGAAAATATGTTACTGTTCACACACCACTGTCCCGCGAGGTGTTTTGGCATATTCATGCCAAAATCCCGAGATATTTATTTTTTTCAATGGGTAAAAAAGCTATACAATTCCAGGTATTCCTTTTCTGTTTCCTCGAAAGCCCGTACCGTATAATCTATTGTAATATGAATTTCCGGTGCTTCCCTTTCCTGGGGTTCATTTAGCAGGTGTGTAAGGTCAAACCAGAGCATATCATCATCGATTTCTTTTAATAATTGTTCTTCTTTTGCGTTTAATGGGCTCCCAAGATATTTCTGATAGATCAGATCCAGCAGATTTTTCTCCTGCTCTTTATATCCTGTGAGGGTTTTCTTGAATGGTCTTGGAACATCAGATAAATAACATTCGCTGGCATCGTGCAGAAGGCAGGCAAATGCCACACGCCTGGAATATCCCCGCGCAAGGGCTTCTCTGGAACAGTTGATGCAATGCTGACCTACTGAAAAAAAAGTTTTTACCTGTCCGTTTCCGCGGCAGATCAAAGATAAGGCATGTGCAATATCTTCGATACAGATCATATCTGGATCCGGATGTAATGGATCTATATGTCTGCCTGTGTATGTTGTAATACAATTGTTATTCATGATCTTTCACCTCGTTCTTTTATGTAAACGGAATTCTTGTAACAGCAAAGTGGATAGTCTTGTACGACCCTGCCAGAAGGCTTTGTAACATCTTTTGGGGCTGTTGCCTCTCCGGTAAGATGAATTATGTTATAGGTGTTATAAAAACATTGCGGAGAATTTTCTATAACATAAAACGGATACAATTAATGATAACTGTATCCGTTTTATGTTAACTAACTGTTGATATTCTGAAGCAGTGAATTCATCTCCTGATACAGAAGTTCTTTCGTATCAGCTCCCATTACAATTGAAACAAAAGTTTTTCCGTATGCATTCTGTGTAAGGATTGCAAGACAGTTACCGGCCACTTCTGTTGTTCCGGTTTTACCACCGAGAATTGTAACATCTTTTGGGGCTGTTGCCTCTCCGGTAAGATAATGGTCTGTTGCGGTAAGCGTGGTGCTTTTTTCAGTTCCGTCTGAGCCTGTATAGGTTACTGTATAAGACGGCAACTCTGTAATTTCTGTAAATTCAGGGTAGGTGAATGCTTCATTCAGCATCAGATAAATATCATATGGTGTTGTATAG
>CAUCYJ010000152.1:0-6238 GCA_958446945.1 uncultured Lachnospiraceae bacterium
CAGTTTCCGGAAGTACGATGAGGCAGGTGGGAAAAGATGAAAGGAAAATATATATTAGCGGCAGGGGGAGCGATGCTTGTCATTGCCGGATGCATTTTCTCACCATTTCTTGCATCGAAAATCCAAAATGAGAGGATTCTGAACAATATCGTTATAAAAGAAGATAGGAAGGAAGAAGAAAACACGCTCAGTTTTCCGGAGAAAATTGCGTTGTACGCCAAAGGAAGTACGATTACCTATCAGAATGAAAAGCATAGTATCCCGGTTATTTCAGATTCGGATATTTGGCAGGAAGACGACGGAATTTCTGTGGAAGGGATCGAGCAGATCTGTATCGCGGCAGAGCAGGAGCTTCAGACATTGACAGAGCTTGGGATTTTACCAAAGGAATATCAAATAGAACTTCCCCGCGGAGAAAAATGGTATGAGATCGAGACCTTTACTGATGAACAGGCAAACTGGGTGACTGTATATCAGATTGCGGTATCAGGAACAGATTATGGATATCTCTCGCTCAGTATCGAAAAAGAAAGTGGGAAGATCATGGAATTGTATGCAGAAATTATACAAGACAACAGTATGGAACTCTCGTTTGAAAAAATGAAGGATGCGTGGGGAGAATACATCGGTATGAGTCCAGCAGAGAAGGAGAGAAAAAATCTTTCGGGTGCAGTGGAGGAAACAGAACTGGATGGAAAGGGCATTGTATGTGATTACGGAAAAGATATGCAAGTATCTTATTATTTATACCGTGGAGAAAAAATGATCGAGATCAGTACAGTTTGCAAAGATGATACAAGTATGAGGTAAGTTGGAAACAGACTTCCGCTATGATGATTCTATCAGAAACAGAGGTGATAGATATGAAACGGCGGAAGGAAAAACGGGAACGCAGAAAACAACTAGTAAGAAATGTTTTCTGTGCCTTCATGGGAGTATTTTTTTTGATAGCAGGAGCTGCAATGCGAAACGACAATATGCGGAAACAGGAAGGGAATTCCAAAGAAGAAATCTTGTTCGGTACACTTTCAGAAGGAGAGAAAACGAAAGTGAAAAAGAAGCGTGCAGTAACATGCATCTTGCAGAACCCGGAACTCCCGACAGGGTGCGAGGCAACTGCGGGGACAATGCTTCTGAAAGCCTACGGATATGAGACAGATAAGATGGATGTGGCTGGAGCCATGAAATGTCTGCCGCTTACCGAGCGGGATGGGCGGCTCTATGGTGGACATCCGGATAAGGTGTTTGTCGGTGATCCGGAAGAGGTTTCGAGTTATGGAGCATTTCCGAATGTGTTGGCAGAAGCGATGCAGCAGGTGATTGACAGAGAAGGCGCAAGGCATAACGCAGTGCCGCTTTATCACAAATCAGAAGAAGAGCTTCTGGAGCTTGTAGATACGGGCATTCCGGTCTGTATTTGGTCTTCCAGCAAAAACTTAGAAATTGAGCACAGACGAGGCTGGTATCTTATTCGAGACGGTGTTTATACGGAGGATTATTTCGAGTGGCCGTCGAATGAACATGTGCTTGTCCTTGTCGATTATGACGAAGACGAAGTGGCAGTGTGCGACCCGCAGGAGGGGGGTGTCAGATACCCGCGGGAATCGTTCTTCCGGCATTACAGGCAGGTAGGGGAGTATGCGCTTATTCTGGAAGAAAAATAAATTGCTGTGCAGGAAAACCATAAGAATATCTGTTATAAAATATTTCCGGGGATGAAAAAATCTCCGGAAATTTTTCTATGCACAGGAGACTTTTCCGGACGCATATTTTTGTACCGGATTCCAATTTGTACGATGTTCTAATTGCTATTTGAAGATGGAAATTATATAATTAAAATAGTGAAAACAAAAGAGAATGAGGAGGGTGAAAATGAATTCGTTTCAATTTATTATGCAGTATGTGAAGAAATTCCGCATTCAGTACATCGTCGGAATTATTACGTTATTTGTTGTAGATTTTGCGAATCTGTTCATTCCGAAAATGACCGGTACGATCACAGACGGCCTGACTGCGAGGACAATGGGGTGGGATGGTGTAAAGTCATGTTTGCTGACGCTGTTTTTGCTCGGACTGACACTTGCAGTCGGCAGATTTTTGTGGCGCTATTTTCTCTTCGGATCAGCAAGAGCGATTGAACGGGAACTGCGAAATGAAATGTTCCGGCATCTGGAAGAGATGAGCGTAGAATATTACAACGAGCATAAAACAGGAGATCTGATGACACGTTTTACAAGTGATCTAAACGCGGTGCGTATGTCCATCGGGCCGGCGGTTATCTGCGTGTTTGATGCAGTTGTAATGACGATCATGGTTATTTGTCAGATGATGCTTTATGTCGATGTAAAGCTGACACTCATTGCAATCATTCCCATGTTTCTTATCTGTGTCGGGGAAATCTATTACGGAAAAGTGATGCACAGGCGTTTTCGCAAGCGCCAGGAAGCGGTGTCGGATTTGACAGATTTTGTGCAGGAAAGCTTTTCCGGAGTCAGAGTTGTCAAGGCGTTCGTGCAGGAGAAAGCACAGCGGTACGCATTTGCGAAAGAAAATAAAAATACAATGGAGCGCAATCTTGATGTGGTGCGTCTTCAGTCAGTAATCATGCCGCTTCTTGATGTTATCATTGGCCTGTCAACACTGGCTGCACTTTTATACGGTGGTTATCTGGCGCTTGCCGGAGATATTACGCTGGGGCGCTTTGTTGCATTTAACCAGTATATTAATATGCTTGTCTGGCCGATGCTTGCCTGCGGAGATGCAATTAACATGTTCTCACAGGGAGCAGCGTCCATTAAGCGTATCCAAGAAGTCCTGGAAGAAAAGCCGGAGATCTTTGACCGTGAGGACGCGGAAGATATTGAGAAAATAAAAGGCAATATCAGATTTTGTGATCTGACATTCATTCACCGCGGACATAGCGAGCCGACACTCAGGCATATTTCTCTTGATGTACCTGCCGGAACAACGCTTGCGGTCATCGGGCGTACCGGAAATGGAAAGTCAACACTTGTGAATCTCCTTCTGCACCTCTACAATACGAAGCCGGGCATGATTTTGATCGATGGGAAAGATATTAATGCTATTTCTTTAAAAACGCTTCGGGAAAATATTGCGTATGTGCCTCAGGATAATTTTCT
This sequence comes from uncultured Lachnospiraceae bacterium, assembly GCA_958446945.1. Lineage (GTDB taxonomy): Bacteria > Bacillota > Clostridia > Lachnospirales > Lachnospiraceae > UBA9414. Next base: position 3,141 of record CAUCYJ010000152.1, read on the forward strand.
GTTTTCAGACACGCTGAAATCCAACATTGCATTTGGGGCAGAAGAGGAAGATATGGATGCAATTGTGCGGGCAACGGAATCTGCCTGCATTCACGAAAATATTGTTGCATTTCCGGATGGATATGAAACGATTGTCGGAGAGCGCGGTGTAACACTATCCGGCGGACAAAAACAGCGAAGCTCAATTGCGCGTGCCCTTATGAAAGATGCGCCAATCTTAATTTTGGATGACGCGCTGTCGGCAGTTGATACGAAAACAGAAGAACATATTTTGACAAATCTCAGAAAAAACCGTGCAGGTAAGACAACCATTCTGATTGCACACCGCATTTCGACAATCCAGAACGCGGATATTATTATGGTGCTGGAAGACGGGGAAGCGAAAGAAATCGGAAACCATGATGAGCTGATGGCGCGGAAGGGGATTTATCATGATATGTTTGAAAAGCAGCAGCTTGAGGCAGCAAAGGGAGGTGAGATCTCATGAAACGTTTATTATCTTATCTGAAACCGCATAAATGGGTCATGACGATCGCGACAATCCTTGTTCTTGGAATTATTGTTGTGGAATTGTACCGCCCGATTATTATTGGCGATGCAATTGATGATTATATTAACGGTTATTATCATCCGTATATAGAGACAGAAAAGACAGATGAAGATGCAGTGTCTTATCACGGTATCTATCTGGAACGATATAATGGAAAACCGAAAAGTGACGGGAAGTATTATCAGATTTTTCTATATCACGACAAATACTATATGGCAGAAGAAATCAATGCAGATGAGTGCCGCGAGTTAAAAGAAGGAGAAAATAGCGTGCTGAAGACATATGTGGATGCAGGCGCACCGCTCCTTTTGCGCGATGAGCTGACAGAACTTAGGCAAAGTGATTTTCATGGGATTCTTCTTGCGGCAGGCGTTTATCTTCTGATGCTGGCGCTTGGGTTTGTGTTAAATGCGGTAGATACATGGATGCTCCAGAAAATGGGACAGAATATCATTTACAAGATGAGAGAAGAAGTATTCGCTCATATCCATAGTTTGTCGCTGAATTTTTTTAATACAACTCCGGTCGGAAAACTTGTCACGCGTGTTTCAAACGATACCGAAGCAATCAACGAGCTGTTTTCGACGATCCTTGTGAAGCTGTTTAAAAATATTGTGAAGATTATCGGCTATGCCGTTGTCATGCTTTCGATTGATGTGAGGATGGCGGGAATTTCATTTCTGCTTTTGCCGCTTGTTACGGTACTTACGTTTGTATTCCGATTTTTGTCAAGAAAGGCGTACCAGATTACAAGAAATAAAATTACAGAACTGAATACATTTCTGTCAGAGCATATTTCCGGTATGAAGCTGATCCAGATTTTCGCGAGGGAAGAAGAACGATATCGGAAGTTTGAAAAGAAATCGTATGAGCTGTACCGGGCAAACTGGCGTGAGACGATGACATTTGCTGTATTTCGGCCATCGATCTATCTTGTATCAATCGCGGCAATGGTAATCGTGATTGGAACCGGAAGCAGGTCAGTGCTTGACGGAACACTGTCACTTGGTACATTATTTATTTTCATTACCTATATCAGTTCCTTCTTTGAACCGATACAGGAGCTGGCAGAGCAGTTTGGTACGCTCCAGTCTGCCCTTGCTTCTGCGGAGAAGATTTTTGCAATTCTCGATGAAGAGCCGGAGATTGTGATTCCGCCACAGCCAAAACCAACCGATATCAAGGGAAAGATTGAGTTTCGTCATGTGTGGTTTGCATATGAGAAGGATGATTATATCCTAAAAGATGTAAGCTTCGTGATCGAGCCTGGACAAAAAACGGCATTTGTCGGGGCAACAGGCGCCGGAAAGACATCGATCCTTAATCTGATCGGAAGGTATTTTGATATTCAGAAAGGACAGATCCTTCTGGACGGCGTTGATATTCGGGAGATTGACACAGATGTGCTGAGAGGAGCTATCGGACAGGTGCAGCAGGATGTATTTATTTTTACCGGAGATATTAAGGGAAATATTACGCTGAACAATGACAAGATATCGTTGGAGCAGGTAAAAGCGGCAGCCAGAACAGTAAATGCCGATTCCTTTATCGAAAAACTTCCGGGCGGTTATGATGAACCGGTAACGGAGCGGGGAAGTACCTTTTCAGCCGGACAGCGGCAGCTGTTGTCTTTTGCGAGAACGCTTGCCTATGATCCGAAAATCCTTGTACTGGATGAAGCGACAGCGAATATTGATACGGAAACAGAGAGTTTGATTACAGATGCACTTTCCAGACTGATGAATGGTCGTACAACAATTATGGTTGCACATCGTTTGTCAACGATACAGCATGCAGATCAGATTATTGTTATGCATAAAGGACAGATCCAGGAATCGGGAACACATCAGGAGTTGTTGAAAAAGGGCGGTATGTATAAAAATCTGTATGATCTTCAGATTGTGTAGTATAAAAAGTATATATAGGATAGCATGCCAATGCAGATAAGGCGGCAGGGAAAGCGTATTGTTACGTTCTCCCTGCCATCGATTTTTTATGCCGGAGTTTCGGCTTCGTATTTGTGTCGGTGTGATTCAATCAGAGCTGCATCGGCAAAATAATTGATCTTCATTGCATCTTTCACTTCATCAAGTGTCTCTGCTGCAATGGCGCGCGCCTGCTCACTGAGAAATTTCTATACTGTAACATCGGGGGAGAATGGTGTCAAGAATTATGATTTGCTTAGGGAATATTTCCGCAGTGCATTTGACAGAGTTTCAGAAAAAAATGATGTAAAATCTTTGTAAAATATTTGAAAAAAATGAGATTGACATGGCAAAGGTAACATGCTAGAATAGAATCACTGTAGACATGACAGGATCTGACAAATATTTATAAATATCCAATTCAAATAGCGAATTGAAAAAATATTAAAAAAGATGTTGACATGAAAACAGCAATGTGATATTATAAATGAGCTGTCGCAAAGACAACAAGGACTTGAAAAATAAAATAAAAAAGTTCTTGACAAAGCAAATCGGTTATGATAAACTAGATGAGCTGTCAAACGACAGAGAACCTTGATAACTAAACAATAGACAACAACCCT
>CAUCYJ010000153.1:0-6193 GCA_958446945.1 uncultured Lachnospiraceae bacterium
GATTGAAAAAGTGGCGGATGAATTTATAGAAGAAAGTAAGATCACATTGGGAAATTTTGACAATGAGAAGGAGTGTAGGTATTTAGTTCCTGATTACTGGAATATAGGAGAAGTATATGAGCGTTTGATAGAAGATTCCTATGACGATGAGGAAATTATAAAGGGAATTTGGGAGGTGTATCATTCATGGATCGATGAGCATATTTCAGATTATAATACAGACTTTTATTATCAGCCGCGAGATTATATTGCAGCGTGTTATGAGGAAGGAGTGATCTTATGATGAGACTGAAAAAAGAGGTGAGAATATGGGAATGGGAGTAAAGGTAAGAGTCTGGGGAGATTATGCATTATTTTCACGTCCTGAGTTAAAAGTAGAACGGTATTCTTATGATGTAATGACACCCTCAGCGGCGAGAGGAATTTTGGAAGCCATCTATTGGCATCCGGGGTTGCGGTGGATTATTGATAAGATATATGTAAAAAAACCGATTCATTTTACAAGTGTGCGAAGGAATGAAGTGAAAAGTAAGATTTTAGCCAGCAATGTACTGTCCGCATATAACGGGGGAAAGAAACCACTTTATATAAGCAGTAAAGAAGAGATTGTTCAGAGAGCATCTATGATTTTAACAAATGTAGAGTATGTGATAGAGGCGCACTTTGAGATGACAGATAAGGCAAATGCAACAGATAATCCGGGGAAATTTAAGGATATTATGATGAGACGTCTGCGGAGAGGAGAGTGTTATCATATGCCTTATTTTGGGTGTAGAGAGTTTCCGGCAAACTTTGCATTATGTGAGGAAGAGGAAATTAAGACTGCTTTTGACGATGTACCTGAAAAAGATTTTGGATTGATGTTGTTTGATATGGATTATAGCGATAAAGAAAATATCAGTCCAATGTTTTTTCGGGCGGTTATGAAGCGTGGAGTTATAGATTTGCAGAATTGCGAGGTGATACGATGATTTTGCAGGCGCTTGCGAAATATTATGAAAATCTGGCAGAAGAGGAAAAGGTACCTAAGCCGGGATGGTGCAGTGCAAAAGTATCTTATCAGATTGATCTGTCTGAAGAGGGAGATGTAAAGGGAATCATCAGTTTGAAGACAGAGGAAGAGCGGGGAAAGAAAACAGTCCAAGTACCTCAAGTACTGCTAGTACCCGAGATGGTTACAAGATCCTCCGGTGTATCTGCTAATTTTTTGTGTGACAATGCGAAATACTTACTTGGGATTAGCCAGGAAACAGATGAAAAAAACAAAAAGAGAGTAAAAGAGTGCTTTGATGCTGCCAGAGAGAGACATCTTTCTATATTGTCTCAGATAAAAAGTACGATGGCAAAGGCAGTATGTCTGTTTTTTGAAAAATGGAATCCTGAGGAAGCAATGGAGCATCCGGAAATCAGAGAAAACTGGGAAGAAATTACAGATGGAAGCAATTTGATTTTTGGAATGGGAATGGATTATGCTCAGGATGATGCAGACGTCAAGAAGGCTTGGGACATTCATAATTCCGGGGAGAGTAAAGATGTTCAGGGAATTTGTCTTGTGACGGGAGAAAGGGCAGAAATAGCAAGAATTCACAGGGGGATTAAAGGAGTCCCGGGCGCACAGTCAAGTGGTGCAGCACTGGTTTCCTTTAATGCACCTGCATTTGAGTCGTATGGAAAGGAGCAAAGCTATAATGCTCCGGTAGGGATGTATGGAGAGTTTGCTTATACAACAGCATTGAATTATTTGCTGTCGGACAGAACGTATTCATTACAAATTGGGGATACGATGGTCGTTTTCTGGGCGGAAAGTGCAGAGATAGATTACCAGGCTGTATTTATGGGATGTATGGATTCTCCTACTGATAATCAGGAGGAATTAAAGAGCCTTTTTAAACGGATACAGTTAGGACAGCCTATAATATATCAGGGGAATGAATTGGATCCGGAACAAAGATTTTATGTTCTTGGATTAGCACCGAATGCGGCAAGATTATCCGTGCGATTTTTCTATGAAAATTCATTTGGAAATATTTTAAAAAATATTTCTGCCCATTATAAGAGGATGGAGTTGATCAGACCGAAATGGGAACAGAAAGAATATCTGAGCGTGAGGGAAATGCTGTTTGAAACAGTGAATAAAAAATCAACCGATAAAAAACCAGTATCAAACATGGCTGCCATGACTTTTCGGGCAATTTTATCCGGCAGCAGATATCCGGAACGCTTGTATTCAGATACCTTGATTCGCATCCGTGCAGAGCAGGACGAAGGAAAACTTAATTGGAGAAGAATCGCTATTATAAAGGCATATTTAATGAGAAATCGTAACTGGGAGAAAGGAGAGGATTATATGGGATTGAATGAAGAAAGCAATGATATTGCGTATGTACTTGGAAGGTTGTTTTTTGTTTTGGAAGCGATACAGATAGAAGCAAATCCGGACATACAGGCGACAATCCGAGACCGATATTACAATTCAGCATGCGGAACACCTGCATCTGTATTTCCTATTTTGATCAAGCTCAAAAATAGTCATTTGAAGAAAATAGGAAGAGAAAAAGACGGAGCTAAAAAATATTATGAAAAACTTTTAGCTGAACTTATGTGGAAGATAGATTGTCAGAAAGGCTTTCCAAAACGATTGTCGTTGGAAGAGCAGGGAATGTTTGCAATCGGTTATTATCATCAGAAACAGAAAAAATATGAAAAAAGGGAGGAAAAATAAATGAGTGAAGTGATTAAAAACAGGTATGAATTTGTAGTTTTATTTGATGTGGAAAATGGGAATCCCAACGGGGATCCAGATGCGGGAAATATGCCGAGAATTGATCCGGAAAGCGGTCTGGGGTTAGTCACAGATGTCTGTTTGAAAAGAAAAATCCGGAATTATATTGAGACGGTTAAAGAAGATGCAGAAGGCTATAAGATTTATATAAAAGACGATGTGCCTCTAAACAGAAGTGACCGTGAAGCATGTGCTAGTGTTGGAGTGGAGGAAACAGATGAGAAAAAGGTAACAGAATCTTTGAAAAAATTAAAGAAAAATGATGACAATGTTGATATCAAAATCCGGGATTATATGTGTCAGAACTTTTTTGATATCCGAACATTTGGTGCTGTGATGACAACTTTTGTAAAGGCTGCTTTAAATTGTGGACAGGTAAGAGGGCCGGTGCAGCTTGGATTTGCACGAAGCATTGATCCAATTGTTTCTCAGGAAGTTACAATCACGAGAGTAGCGATCACCACGGAAAAAGATGCTGCGAACAAGAGTACTGAAATGGGAAGAAAGAGTGTAGTACCTTATGGACTGTATCGTGTAGAAGGGTATGTATCTGCGAATCTGGCACGGAAAGTGACAGGATTTTCAGAGGAAGATCTTCAATTACTGTGGGAAGCGATTATTAATATGTTTGAACATGATCATTCTGCCGCAAGAGGAAATATGGCAGTTCGGGAACTGATTGTATTTAAACACAGCAAAGAATTAGGAGATTGTCCAGCTTATAAATTATTTGATTCTGTGGAGGTGCGAAAAAAAGAGGAAGTAGAATATCCTAGAAGTTATAGAGATTATATTGTTGAGGTTCATGAGGAAAATATACCAGATTCAGTAGAAATGAAAAGGATGATTTGATGGAATATGCAGAAGATGATTATTTGATGCTGTCAGGTATTCAACATTTCAAATTTTGCAGGAGGCAATGGGCACTGATCCATATTGAACAACAGTGGGCTGAGAATGTCCATACAGTTGTTGGAGAATTGATGCACAAAAAAGCACATGATCCTTATCTTGTGGAAAAGAGAAAAGACTTACTTGTAGCCCGTTCTCTTCCGCTTGCCTCAAGGAAAATGGGGATTAGCGGAGAATGCGATGTTGTTGAATTTCACAGATGTGAAGATGGAATAAAGTTGCATGGGCATAGAGGGAATTATTCGGTTTATCCGATAGAATATAAAAAAGGGAAACCTAAACTTACAGAGGAAGATCGTCTGCAGTTGGCAGCTCAGGCGATGTGCCTGGAAGAAATGTTTTCTACGGATATTCCTGAAGGAGCATTATTTTATGGAGAAACGCGGCGGCGTGAAGCTGTGGAGATTACGGAAGATTTACGCCAGGAAGTAAGGAATATGTTTCGAGAAATGCATCAGTATTTTGAAAGAAAATATACTCCGAAAGTAAAATATAGTAAATCGTGTACTGCATGTTCACTTAAGGACATTTGCCTGCCGAAACTTGGAAAGTCAGGTTCAGTAAAGGATTACATTCATCAGATGCTAAAGGAGGATGAGGAATGAAAAAGTTATTGAATACATTATATGTAACCTCTGAGAATAGTTATCTGGCATTGGATGGGGAAAATATTGTTGTTTTGGAAGAAATGACAGAGGTGGGACGCCTGCCTTTGCACAATTTAGAAGGCATTGTTTCCTTTGGGTATAAGGGGACAAGCCCGGCTTTAATGGGAGCATGCGCAGAGAGAAACATCTCTCTGTGCTACATGACTCCGCAAGGAAAATTTCTGGCAAGGGTAACGGGGAAGGTAAAAGGAAATGTAATATTAAGAGAACAGCAGTATGCCAGCTCGAAAAATGAAGAACAAAGCCTTGAGATTGCAAGAAATTGTATTTTAGGGAAAGTGCATAATGCTAGATGGGTGCTGGAGCGTGCAACACGAGATCATAGCTTGCAAATCAATGTGGAACGAGTAAAGGAAGCATCGGGGTATCTGAAAAAATCTTTAAACTATATTCAGAACAGTCAGTCAAAAGAACAATTGAGAGGATATGAAGGAGAAGCGGCAAGTATTTATTTTGGAGTATTTGACGAGTTGATATTGCAGCAGAAAAAGGACTTTAAATTTCAGGGGAGAAATAAAAGACCACCGCTGGACAATGTAAATGCATTATTGTCTTTTGTGTACACCTTATTGACAAACCAGATTACTTCGGCATTGGAAAGTGTTGGCTTGGATCCCTATGTAGGATATCTTCATACAGAACGTCCGGGAAGAGCTTCATTGTCATTAGATTTAATTGAAGAGTTAAGAGCGGTACTGGCAGACAGATTTGTTTTATCACTGATTAATAAGAAAGTAATTACCGGGAAAAATTTCATAACAAAAGAAAACGGTGCCGTACTGATGACGGATGATTTAAGAAAAAAGCTGTTGGCAGAATGGCAGAACAAAAAGAAAGAAACATTGACACATCCATATCTCAAGGAAAAAATAGAGTGGGGGATGGTTCCTTATGTGCAGGCAATGTTACTGGCGAGATATTTAAGAGGCGACTTAGACAGTTATCCGGTATTTCTTTGGAAATGAGGCGAAAATAGGTATGTTAGTGCTGATTACATATGATGTAAATACAGAAACAGCAGCTGGAAAGAAAAGGTTACGCCAAGTGGCGAAACAATGTGTAAATTATGGTCGGCGAGTGCAGAATTCTGTTTTTGAATGTATTCTGGATAACGCACAGTGTGTGATGCTTAAGGCAAAGCTAACAGATATTATTGATGAAGAAGTAGATAGTTTGAGATTTTACTATTTGGGAAATCAATATAAAACAAAAGTAGAACATGTTGGTGTAGATAAAGGAATTGCAGCAGATGGAATACTGATTCTATAAATGAATGTGCGAGTAGTAAGTGAACATGAAAATCCAGGGAGATTCGCACCAGAAAAAGTGCACAAAAAGTAATAAATGTTTCTTTTCGTTAAAAGTAAAGAGAGACTTTCTAAGGTTTAATTAGGAAATTGATGAAAGAAATTAAAAAATAAAAGTCCTAAATTGGACAAAATTGCTGTCACTCCCTTCGTGGGAGTGTGGATTGAAATGTCCAAACGTGTAAAGTGCTCTTACATGTCTATCGTCACTCCCTTCGTGGGAGTGTGGATTGAAATCATTATAAAATAACACTTGCTCAATGTAAAAAGTGTCACTCCCTTCGTGGGAGTGTGGATTGAAATCCTCTACAACGTAAGTGTCTGAGGAAACAGCCCCCGTCACTCCCTTCGTGGGAGTGTGGATTGAAATTTGCACTTTCCCAAATGAAAATATTTTGCACTTTATGTCACTCCCTTCGTGGGAGTGTGGATTGAAATCCTTATTCTGCGGACGATGTCTTCCATGATGCGCGTCACTCCCTTCGTGGGGGTGTGGATTGAAATAACCGCCCCCGGTGTTGTAT
>CAUCYJ010000154.1:0-6168 GCA_958446945.1 uncultured Lachnospiraceae bacterium
GAAAATCTTCCCGTATATCCAGAAGAATCTGGACGATATCATCACTATCGAGGATGATGAACTGATCGTTGCTTTCCTTGATATGGTTGAGAACCATAAGATGATCGTAGAGAATTCCGGTCTTCTGACAGTGGCAGCGCTTCGTCATCTGGATGTGAAGGGAAAGAAGATTGTTTCCATCTTAAGCGGTGGAAATATGGATGTTATTACCATGTCTTCTGTTGTTCAGCATGGTCTGATCCAGAGAGACAGAATCTTCACAGTATCTGTGCTCATTCCGGATAAGCCGGGTGAACTGGTACGTGTGGCAAGCGTGATCGCCAGGGCTCAGGGTAATGTTATCAAGCTGGATCATAACCAGTTTGTAAGCACGAACAGAAATGCGGCAGTGGAACTTAAGATCACACTGGAGGCTTTTGGCACAGATCATAAGAATGAGATTGTTAAAGCTCTCGAAGATGCAGGATGCAGACCAAAGGTGATCCGTCCAAGTCTGTGATTGTCTCAGAGCAGCATCTGCCATGTAAATAAATGAAATGGGGAGTCCTGGTGTTCAGTATATGGATGCCGGGGCTTTTTTGCCGAGATTTTTAAGAAGCGTATCGGAAAAAATAAATTTGTGCTGTCAAGAGAAAATGCTTGATATTAATTTTGAAAGAATGCCGTAAATACGCGCTTTTCCGGGCATATCGGCAGGAGTCTGTGACAATCTTGTGACAAATGCGGGAAAAATATGGATTTACAGTGTGAGAAAGCAGTAGAAAAGATATGGTGGTTCGGTTATAATAAAGAAAAAAGTATCGAAGCAGGAAAGGAGAAAACATTATGCCGGTAACAATAAAAATATTGTTGGATCAGTATACCGAAATATTACGGAAGATATATGGAAGTCATTTAAAGACAGTAATTTTATATGGATCCTATGCAAGGGGAGATTATAAGGCAGATTCTGATATAGATATAATGATTCTCCTGGACTTGTCAGACATAGATATTAAACAGTATCGCCATGAATTGTCAGGAGAAACTTTTGATTTCAATATGGATCATGACCTTGATATTAAACCGATAGCAAAAAGCCAACAACATTTCCAGAACTGGGTTGATGTATACCCATTTTATGCGAATGTAAAGAAAGAAGGGGTGAAACTGTTTGAGGCAGCCTAATGAAAAGGGAACGCAGAAATATTTGGCATTGTATCGTATTGAAACCTCTAAAAGTGACATCAAAGCAGCTGAAATCCTTTTGGCAGCTAAAGAATTCCGTGGAGCAAATAACCGGGCATATTATGGGATTTACCATGCAATATCAGCTGTGCATGCGCTGGATGGCAATGCGTATAAAAGACATAAAGATGCTCTGGCGAATTTCAATAAGAATTATGTAAAACCGGAGATTTTTCCGAGAAAGCTTGGAAAGAAAATTGTTGAATCAGAAGAAATCCGTCATGCCAGTGATTATGATGATTTCTATATAGCGACAAGAGAAGAGGCTGAGGAACAGATCCAGACAGCAAAAGAGTTGGTATCACGTGTAGAAGAATATGTACAGGCAAGATGGAAGAAAGAGTCTGAAAAGACTGTTCGAAATGCGGAATACCTAGTACAGAATCGCATTAATTATTAAGTAATATCCCTATGGAAATTTTTCAAAATATATGGCATAATCAAAAGAAAAATCAAGGAGATCATTCAGAAGAAATTCTGCCTAAGTATAAAGAAAATGGACTTACTAAAACAGAGATTGTAGAAGGAATGGTATTAGAATTGGCAACAATTCAGCAGGCAGATAATCTCTCTGTTTCTGTAAATCAAAAAGAAGTAGAAGAAAGATATGATGAATTAGTTGAATTAGAAGAGCCCGTTTTTCACCAAAAAGCAATTAAACAATATGGAACGGAAGAGAAACTAAAACAAGCATTATATTATAAATTGGTTTATAATGCGATAAATGATAAAATAGATGAATTGTTTTTAGAGAACTATTCTATTAGAGAAGAACTACTTCAAGTAAGAGCTAGCGATTATGTTTCACAGTATACTGCTGCTGATTTTGAAGAAAATGATATGGATAAAGAAATTTTTTCAGATGAAGTAGTACAAAACTATTATGATTCTTGTTTGGATAGATTACAGGAGTTATATTTCAAAGTTTGGAAGTACAGAATAGCAAATGAAAGTAGCATATCATATAATAACTATAGTGGCAATGATTTATTAAAAAAGCAGGAGTTTGATATTACTGCTAATAAATTAAACTTTAAAGGAAAAAAATATGAATTAGAAATGTTTTCATTTGATGAAGTCCAAGAAAGATTTGGCGATTATTTTTATTTGTCAAATTCTATTATTAATAATTATGATAATATAGAGTGTAAGGGGATACATATTCCGGAAAAGGATGTTAGAGGTCTTTACATGACATTAGGTGCTGACTCACCTATAACATTTAAATTAATAGTTTCGCCAGTTCTTGCACTATACAACAATTTTCAAAAAAACGGAATACGGACAGGTATAGAAAATGGATTAAATAAAGTAGAGTTTATTCAAACAGATATGGGAATTTACTATTCTATAATTGCTGATATGGAGTATGATAAATTGGAGAAATTATTAACTGATTCTATTACTTATTCAGATAAAGATAAGAATTTAAAAAGAGAAAATAATATAAATATTGTGACTGACTTGGAAGAATATGTTCAGGAAGTTGAATTAACCGATGGGCATATATTTTTCAACTCTTGCTTGGCATTAGAAAGTGACATAGCTTATTATGACCCGAATATAGCACATTTAGAAAAATGGAATACAGAACAGGTTACTGCATATCTCGGAAATACTTTTGTTCCGTCATATATTCCAAAGGATCTTAAGACTTGTCAGGAATCCTATACTGGTACTTTTATGTCAGAATATCTAAATAATACAATGTGGTGGACTGTAGCGTATGATAATGATATAATTATTTATGATAACTTTGGAGTGTTCTATAGTGATTCTTTTACTGATGAATATAATCCTTTAAGACGTAAATTGCTGATTGAAGTGTCAAAAGATGAACTGCCGGTAGCAGATGTATTATATTCATTTGATAAAGTAGAAGTTTCTAAAGTGAAAAAAAATGAACTAACTGTAGGAGTATACAAAGCACCATATTATGATGGGGATTCAAAACCAGCAGGATATATAAATCAATATATTGCGGAATTTATTATTGATAATGTAGGATATCGCATTATAAGTGAAAATTTGTCACAAGAGGAATTTATTAAAGTTTTAATATCTATGCCTGTATTTGAATAATACACTTTTTGGAAATTATTAAACAGTCTTGTAATATTGATAACGGAAAAGTCAATGTTGCAAGACTTTGTTTATTGTAATTAGGTGATGATTGTGTGTAAATATGTAAAGAAGAATTTCATTTTACATACAACAATGTTATAATATCGGATGAAGGAAATAACAGCAAAGGAGAACTGGCATGAATATGTACAAAGAAATAGATCAGGAAACTATGGAACTACTTTTAGATGCATTGCTCAAACGCACCCTGGAAGGTAAACAGATATGGGAAAATCTGTATTATAATCCTATTGGCTTTGTACAGCAGGATGCCTATGAAGATAAGGGCGCATATATATCGCAAATGTTTGAGACAACGACATCTTTTAATGGCATTGAATATGAATTAGAGCTTTGTGAAGCAATAGATCTTCCGTCTTGTAAAGGAAATATTTTCGGAAGCATTAGCTACGAAGCGGAAGAAGAAATAAACAAATATGATTTTTCTTTATCATTTGATTCAGAGCACTACGATGACGCTGATGCAGCAGAACTGAAGAATATTTATAAAGATTCAGTAATTGTGCAGTTAGCAGATGCGATTGTTGGTGTGTTTGAAGATTCGGAAGCGATAGCGGATGGTTTCTCTTATGCAAGGTATTTCAGTCAAAAAGAAATTAATTCAAAATGGAAAAAAGATTCCCTTGTAAAACTTGGTGAGAAGCTAATGAAAGAGAAAGCAATGCAGGATTTCCATAAAATCGTTCTGGATACAGATTACCGGAGCAGCTTATTGAGAAAGTAATAGATTTATATGGAGAACAATGCATGAGAAATATTAAAGACAGTACATTTCCGGAAAATATTTTGGAAGAGATCGGAATTAACAAAGTAAGCGAGAAGAAAATAGATTATTCCCGACTAACAGATGACCAGGTAAATGGATTGCTGTATGCCATATCACAGATGAAGCGCAGGGACAGTATAATTTTATTGTGCCGTTATGAAGACAAAATGACTTATAAAGAAATTGGGGAACGTTTTTCCATAACGAGTGAACGTGTCCTACAGCTTGTTGCAAAAGGACTGAGAAAGCTGAGACATCCGGTTAGATATTGCTACATAATATGGGGATATGAGACATACACCCAAATGTTATCTGAGAGGAGAATGCAGCTTGCGGCATTAAAACGGGAAGAAATAGAAAAATCCGGCAGTGATATTCTTCAAACCGATGTATCAGTTTTACAGTTGACGATAAGGACATGGAATATACTTAATCGCAATGGAATACATACACTAGGTGAATTGATAAGCATATTGGCGGAGGATAAAGAGGGACTTGGTATAAGGATTGGGAGAAACAGTCTGTCAGAGGTAGTATGTAAACTGGAAGAATTAGGATTACTTAGTGACTGTTAGTGAAAAAAGCATTGGAGGATACGGATTGCTGAACGAAAACTGGTTATTTGGAATTACGAATACAGAGAGCAAGAAGCATAGGGCTGATTGTTTCCGGGAAATAGGAGAGCGTACGTTTTCCTTTTTCCTGGATACAGCGGTGGAACAGGGATTTGAGGATCGTGAAGGGCAATGGACAATGTCCTGTGAAATCGTGGATGCTATGCAAAAGAAAAAGCATATTGCAATTGAAGCAGGGGTGGGAATCGGTAAATCATTTGCCTATATCGTTCCTCTGCTTTTTTATCATCAGAAATACCATTGTCCTATTTTAATTGCAACGTCTACGATAGCTTTACAGGATCAGTTGGCTTCAGATATCAAAATTATTGAGGACATGATTGACTATCATCCTACGGTAACGATTGCTAAAGGTCAGACACATTTTCTGTGTAAGAAGAGATTTGATGAATTTTTTCTGGATAAGAAAACCAGGCAGAAATATTCAGAAATTTATGAAGATGTTGAAAGAGATGGCCACGAGAGGTCCGACTGGAATGCAGACATATCGGATTTTTTATGGAATCAGATGAATGTGAAAGAATATAATCCGATGTATTGCAGACAGAGATGCAGCTACCGGGGACAATGCTATTATCATAATTTGCGGCAGCGTCTTCCGATTGAATATGGGATTATACTCTGCAACCAGGATCTCCTTGCTGTGAATATGCGAAAACGGCTGACGGATTCCAAAGAACTGTTCCCACATCAGTTTGAATTTGTTGTTATTGATGAAGCACATAATCTGGAAAGCAGGGTACGTTCTTCATACACCCAGGATATGAATTATAGAAAAATGTTTCAAGAGGCGGATGCAGCCAGACAGATTAACCGCAGTATAGGGGAACCATTAGATAATAAGCTGCGGGAATATCACAAACTGCTCAATGAAGTTTTTACAGCTTTGCAGGAACAAATCCGGAAACAGGATGCATATGCGGAAAAAGAAGGAAGAGAAATTGAACGATATTCCGTAGAACCAAAGAAACTTCGTGCATTGGAGAAGTTCTGCGGATGTATACATGATATCAATTTTTATATATCTATGGATTTTGGTCTTGATGATTAGTCCAGAAACCGGGACTATTCCAGAGAAATTGAAGGAACAGGAAAGGTTCTTCAAATCCTTAAAAGCAGAAGACAGTGAGGATATTTTCTGGATGACTACAAAAGGAAAAAGCCGAGAGAATATATGTCTGTCAAGCTGCCCAAAGGAAGTAGATAAACTGACAAGCCGTTTGTTATTTCAGAGTGAGGATTTTACTACAATTCTGACCTCTGCCACTATTACCAGTGGAAACAGCGATAATTACCTTATGAATTACAGATATTTTATAAACAACATAAAGTTTCCATACAAAAAGGGAATCGTATCAGAGCCTAAACAGTCTCCATTTGCCTATGACGAACATG
>CAUCYJ010000155.1:0-6133 GCA_958446945.1 uncultured Lachnospiraceae bacterium
CGTAGATGAACATACCAAGTCCGCCTACAAATGGCACAATGATATTTACATAGTTCATTTCTTCCTCCTGTAAATTCCCTTTTTCTCTTTGTTATTTTATTTTTCCTTATTTAAAATAGCATTATCTTTCCCGAATGACAAGAATTAACTTTAATTTTACATAGATTTAACATTATTTGCCTTGACGCAGACACTATTTTAGTCTTATTATACATTGACTTTTCCAGACATGTCTGGGATAATTCTATCGTAAAAAATTCAAATAAATTTCAGGAAAAGGACTGATACTTATGAATCAAAAGAACTGTTATGACAGTGGGCTTCACGAAGAGTGCGGAGTTTTCGGAATCTACGATCCTTCCGGACACAATGTTGCATCTTCTATCTATTACGGATTATCTGCACTTCAGCACCGCGGACAGGAATCCTGCGGTATCGCAGTTACTCATACGGATGGACCAAAACCAAATATCCTTTCTCACAAAGGACTCGGACTTGTTAATGAAGTATTTCCTTCAGATGTACTCCACACGCTTCCCGGCAATATCGGTGTAGGTCATGTGCGCTACTCTACTGCCGGAGCGACCACCGTAGAAAATGCACAACCTCTTGTTCTGAATTATATAAAAGGAGCATTGGCTCTTGTTCACAACGGCAATTTAATTAATGCAGAAGAAATGCGGCACCAACAGGAAATGACAGGTGCTATTTTCCAGACGACAATTGATTCTGAAGTTATCGCATATTCCATTGCCCGAGAACGAATTCACACTCATTCTGTAGAAGATGCAGTTCTTCAGACTGCACAAAACATTCAAGGTGGATTTGCATTAATTATTATGAGTCCTCAAAAGCTCATAGGGATTCGTGATCCTCTCGGGCTCAAACCACTTTGTCTTGGCAAAAGAGATGATGCTTATATTCTTGCCTCTGAAAGCTGTGCACTAACTTCTGTCGGTGCTGAACTGATCCGCGATATTAAACCGGGAGAAATGGTTTCTATTACTGCTGATGGTATTACCTCCGACCTAACACTTTGTCAGACAAAACACGCTCGCTGTATTTTTGAATATATTTATTTTGCACGACTAGACAGCTGTATTGATGGAATCAATGTCTATGATGCCAGAATCCAGGGAGGACGCGCCCTTGCTAAATCTTATCCTGTAGACGCTGATCTTGTAGTTGGTGTTCCGGAATCTGGCATTACCGCTGCAAAAGGCTACTCAGAAGAATCCGGAATTCCATTTGGAATTGCCTTTTATAAAAACAGCTATGTAGGCAGGACTTTCATTAAACCAAGCCAGCAGGAACGAGAAGACAGCGTAAAAATTAAACTAAATGTTCTGGCATCTGTTGTTAAGGGGAAACGCCTCATCCTTGTAGATGACTCCATCGTGCGCGGAACTACGATTGCCAACCTAATTCGGATGCTGAAACAGGCTGGCGCTCTTGAAGTCCATGTACGCATCAGTTCGCCGCCGTTTCTCTATCCATGCTATTTCGGAACTGATGTTCCGTCCAACAAACAGTTGATCGCACATCAGCATACAACTGAAGAAATCTGTCAGCTGATTGACGCTGATTCCCTCGGTTATATGAAAATCGAAGACCTTCAGTCCATGGTTGGGAACCTTCAAATATGCAAGGCATGTTTTGATGGAAATTATCCGATGGATGTCTCACATTTAACCAAAAATTAGCATACCATTCCGATGGGGAGAGGCAATTCCTCTCCCTCTCGGATTGACTGCTCTGCTTTCAAACATTTCTCATCTTATTTTTTCATTTTCGGCTCAAAGATTAATGATGCCAGATATCCGAAAATCAAAGCAGCCGAAATTCCCACTGCACTCGCTTGAAATCCTCCCATAAAGAGTCCGATAAATCCGTTATTGTCTACTCCTTCTTTTACTCCTTTCCAGAGTACATTTCCAAATCCAAGCAGCGGAACACTCGCGCCTGCTCCCGCATACTTCAGAAATGGTTCGTAAATCTGAAGGCATCCAAGCACTGCACCGCTGCATACGAGCAGCACCATGACTCTTCCCGGCATCAGTTTTGTTCGGTCCAGAAGAATCTGCACGACTGCGCAGATCAGACCTCCCACCCAGAATGCATTTATATAATCCATAAGTTCCTCCTGTTATTTTTAGATTTTTACATGTTCCAGAACAATCCCGTGTGCAATTCCCGGAACACTTTCTCCTTCATTATAACTAACAGTAGACATGAGTGCGCCTGTAGGCACAAAGAGTACCCGCTTCCACTCACCGCTTACGAGTTTTGGCAAAATACATGCTGCCAATGTTGTTGCCGCACATCCGCATCCACTTCCCCCGGAATGGGTATCCTGCAGCTGTTGATCAAAAATCATCATTCCGCAGTCGTTATGATTGTGCTTAATATCATTTCCCTTCTTCCGCATAAGATCAAACAGAATGCTCTGTCCCACATATCCCAGATCTCCTGTAATAATCCTGTCATAATCCTCTGCCTGTCGCCCAAAGTCTTCGAAATGTTTTAAAATTGTATCACAGGCTGCCGGCGCCATACAAGCTCCCATATTTTGAGAATCTTTTAAACCGTAATCCACAATTTTTCCGATGGTCACTCCTGCAATTCTCACTCTGCTCGGCGCGGTTCCCACGATAAAAGCTCCGCTCCCGGTCACTGTCCAGGAAGCCGAGAGCGGTCTTTGATTTGCGTACCCTAGCGGAAAGCGAAACTCCTTTTCTGCACTTCCAAAATGACTTGAAGTAACTGCAAGCATATAATCTCCGTAACCGGCAGCTACACTCATAGATGCCAGTGCCAAAGCTTCTCCGGAAGTGGAGCAGGCGCCGTAGAGACCGAACATTGGAATTTGAAATGCTTCCACCCCAAGAGATGTGGCAATTCCCTGTCGGAGCAAGTCCCCTCCAAACAGATATCGAATCTGCTCCGGCACAAGCCCGGCTTTCCCAAGAGCAATTGCACAAGCCTTATTCTGCATCCGGCTTTCTGCCGCCTCCCATGTATCTTCGCCAAAAAGATTTTCATGATCTACAAAATCAAATAGCGATCCTAAAGGTCCCTCTCCTTCTTTTTCTCCTACAACTGAAGCCGCCGTAATAAGATACGGTGCCTGTTCAAAAAAAATACTCTGACTTCCTTTGATCATCAGAAATTTACCCCCATTCTTCCCAGAAGATAATAAAGCAGGCCGAGCGTCCACGATGTCAGTATTCCATACAAAATAACCGGACCTGCAATCGTGAATATTTTACAGCCCACACCGAAGACCTGTCCTTCCTTCTTATATTCAATTGCCGGCGCCGCTACCGAATTAGCAAATCCGGTAATCGGAACAAGGGCTCCTGCACCTCCCCATTTCCCGATTCTTGGATAAAGCCCCATCCCTGTCAGTAATACGCTAAGCAAAATAAGAAGAAGTGATGTCCACGCCCCACAAATCTCCTGATTCATTCCGAGTGACTGACAATAATTAGAAATCCCCTGTCCGATTACGCAGATACTTCCTCCTGTAATAAATGCTTTTATCATATTGGTGTATACGTTATGCACCGGTGTTTTTTCTTTTACATAAGCTTCATATGCTTCCGCTCTCTTTTGTTTCTGTGCTTTTTTTTCCTCTTCTTTTGTCTCCATCCTTCTGGCATTAGCAAGTCCGTCTTTTACTTCCTGTCTCTGTCTTCTCCCGGATGCGTTTCCCATTTCTTATCTCTCCTTTCTACCAGCGATTCACATAAAATATCACTGCTCCAATTCCTTTTCCAAAAGCAATCCCGGCAATAAGCCAGGGAATCCCTTTGAGAATTTTTACTCTCCTGACAAAAATCGGAAAAATATTCAGGATTTCCGCCAGCGCCATAGACCAGCATCCTACAAAGATCCCTGCACATAATCCGAATATCGGCAAAAGAACCATACCTCCCGGAATGTTCAAACGATACAGAAAAAAAATATTTCCCAAAATCCCTCCGAGTGCAACACATTCTTCATATAATAATACCTTATCACCGGTACGGGTCCGATCTGCAAATTCGGAAATCACGCCAAGTCCGATAATAAAGGAAAACAGCCCTCCGGCAATTGCAACTCCGCCTGAAAAACCAATCATTCCAAGCAGAATCTGCGCCGCCCAATTCGGCATCATACGCTTCCTCCTCTTCCCTTTGGATGCGGTTCTCCTGCATCGATCTCTACCTGTTCCCTTGAATAGTTTTGAATCAAAGTTGTCTGGATATCGTTTTCATAGAGACGCATTTCCACCTCCATCGGTGTTGGATCTATTGCAAACTTACGTCCGCCAAAATGATTGAAAAAGATTAAGATCCCAATCGTAAGACCAACACTGTAAGTAAGTTCCAAAACAGTAAATCCATCCGAAGGACTGCCTGTCAGCAGCTCATAAACCTGTCCAAATAACTTCGCCATAGCCACATCATTTTGGAAAGCCATAATCGAAAATGCTGCTCCTACAAAGGAAATCAGCACTACCGCCGCCGTTTTACATAGATGGAACAGCTTGTTTGGTGTTTGCTGTTTCTCATAGACAATAATCATATCCGGTGCTCCAAGATTCTGGATATCTACTTCCTGATACTGCCGGTGAATCAACTCAATTACCCTAAGAATACTCATCACATATCTTCTCTGTTCTTTCGCATTGATTTTCAGTACTTTTATTGTTTTAATCTTTGACAACATAATGGGATCTGTACATTCTACTGCCATAAGATCTCCTACCGTCACATCCGGCTTCTTCACTTCAATACATTGTTCCGCCTTCAGATAAACTGTCGTCTTCCCCGCCATTATCTTACCTGGCAGAGTTCTTTTCCTTCTGCCGCTCCCTTTTCTTTCCATTTTGCTTCTTCTGTACCTGTTATTTTTGTGTCCGTCTGACGCACAAGAGTTCCTCTATTTGTCACTTCTATTTTTCCGTCTTCGTAATAATAATAAGCAATGCCTGCCAACACTGCTGCAAACACAACACAAATTAGGCATATCCGAAGTTTTCTTCTTGCCTGTTCCATTTCCTTCCACCATCCTTTCTTTTAGAAGTAGTATGTACATTCTCGAAAAAAAATATTCAGATATGCCCTTTTCTACATCTGGCTTCGCAGATAAATCAGAATTTTCTTTTCCATCCGCGACACCTGCACCTGAGAGATTCCAAGCTCTTTTCCAACCTGTGTTTGCGTCTGGTTTTTGAAATACCTCAGATAAATCAACCGCCGTTCTTCCTTCTTCAGCGTTTCCAAAAGCCTTCCCAATACAATCTTATTTAAAATCTGTTCTTCATGACCTTCTTTTTCTACAAGCCTTTCTACAAGCTGGATTTCATTCCCGTCTTTTTGATACACTGGCTTATAAATAGATTCCACCTCTCCGGAAGACTCAAGTGCCATCGTAAGCTCCTCTTCCGGCACCCCAAGCTCTTTCGCCAACTCCTGTACCGTTGCATCTCTTCCCAGTTCTTCCTGAAGTCTCTCCCGTATCAAATGTGCCTTATAGGAAAGTTCTTTCAATGATCTGCTTACCTTGATCATTCCATCATCTCTCAAAAATCGCCTGATTTCTCCTGCAATCATCGGAACGGCATAGGTAGAAAATTTTACTTCAAAATCCAGGTTGAACTTATCAATCGCTTTTAAAAGTCCGATACTTCCAATCTGAAACAAATCTTCCGGCTCTGTCCCGCGTCCGCAGAAACGTTTTACAATACACCAGACAAGTCCCATATTTTCTTCCACTAGCTGTGCTCTCGCTGTCTCATCCCCATCGTGAGATTGTTTGATCAGTGAGATTGTGCGGTCCATATGTTCCTTCCTTTTCCGATTGTTTTTGCCATCGTAACCTTTGTTCCCCTGCCCGGATTTGACTCAACTTTGACTTCATCCATAAATGCCTCCATAAACGCAAATCCCATGCCGGATCGGTCCAGTTCCGGCTTCGTTGTATACATCGGCTCCATTGCTTTTTGCACGTCTTCGATTCCTACTCCTTCATCTGAAACCTGGATCTGTATCGTCTTCTTCCGAATCTGACAGTGAATCTGTATCTGACGGCACGTCCCATCTTCCCTATAAGTCTTTCCTTCATATCCGTGGATTACCGCATTTGT
>CAUCYJ010000156.1:0-6070 GCA_958446945.1 uncultured Lachnospiraceae bacterium
TATGGAATCACAGATTTCTTGTATTAAGATGATGAAACGAGATGCCCGGACAAGAGGCTGGGTTCCTCTTCTGACTGTGGTGCTTTTGATGATTGCGCTTCCGGTATCAATATTTCTTCAGACAGAGAATAAAATTCAGTGGGCGGTAGATGTTTTACCGCAATTTACAGAAACAGATATGGCAATTTGGTTTCGGGAGTTGGTTGGCGCCGGCAATTGGCTGACAGGAGTTGTGACCGTATTTTGTGCATTAGTAATCGGAATGACTGGGTTTTCTTATTTACATTCGGTAGAAAAAACAGATTTTTATTATGCACTTCCGGTAAAGCGGAGTCGTTTTATGACTGTGCGTTACCTTAGCGGAGCGTTAATGTTTATCATCCCATATATAGTTAATTATGGGCTTGTCATTCTTATTGCTGTGCGTCATAAGATTGAGATAGCGAAGGCGGGCTTGTGGTATGGACGCACAATAGCAGTGACGATTTTATTCTTTTTATTGTTTTACACGCTAACAGTGCTTGCGATGTTCTTGACCGGGAAACTTTTGGCAGGAGCTGTTCTGGCAGTTGGATTCTTTTCTTACGGAATGTTGGTATCTTTTGTTATTCAGAAGCTCTGTATTAAATATTTTGCTACATATTTACCGCTGGAAGGAATTGGAGCGATTCTCTCACCAGTGAAAGCTTATATGCTGGAAGGAAAAGTGGCAGGCCGTGAAAACGTAGTTGATGTTGCTTGGTATTTAGGAATTTTTGCAGTGATTGTTGGGATTTATGTTCTGCTGTTGATCTGTGCCAGATTCCGACCGGCGGAAGCAGCGGAACGAGTGATTGCATTTAGGAAAATGGAAGGAATTATCAAAATTGCAGTTGCGGTGCCGGGAGCGCTGGCTTGTGGTTTGATCGTTTTTATGAACGGTGCAGAGAATAATCAGTGGTTTGTGCTTAGTTGTCTGATTGCAGCAGTCATCATCAGTTTTGCAGTCTCTTTTAGTTATTATATGGATTCGACAGAATTTTTTAAGCTTCGATTAACAACAGTGATTTCAGTGCTGCTTGTGGCAGGATGCATTGCTGTCTTTCACTATGATCTGCCGGGATATGACAGTTATCTCCCAAAAGAGTCGCAGCTCTCAGGAATGGCAGTCAAATTTGATGGCATACTGAAGTATTATGGAGGCGTGGGTGAACATTATCGGAATGCAGAACAGATTCAGTTAGATCATATGGAGACTGATGTGACACCGGAAATGTATGAAGAAATTTGTCAGATTGTCTCTAAGCAGCCGGAAAGAAAAATGGCAGATCAATACGATAGTGAGCTTTTTCGGATCAGTGTTATGTACCATTTAGAAAATGGTCGGAAGATCTACCGTACTTATTATGAAGAAGAGGAGAGGCTGAGAGCATTTGCAAAGAAAATGCTGAATCGGGAAGAATATGTCCAGAAACTTTGTGATCTGGATGATTTCCAAAAGTGTACGATGCAAGATGGAACAGTACAGGATCTTCGTACGAATGAAATTCAGCTGCAGTTTAATGAAAAAGAACTTCATGAACTCTTTGCTTTATATGCTGAAGAACTGAAAAATGCTAATTTTAATCAATTAATCCATGAACATATGGTTGGAGAACTTTCGGTTGTGTATTCTTCTGCTCCGGAAAAGGATGTTTTTACAACAGAGTATTTTACAATCTATGACAGCTTTGATAGTGTGATAGAATATTTAAAGAAAGCAGGATTTGAACTGAACCAATCTTATCGACCGGAAGAAATTTTGTCCATAACTGTAGAGACATACAAAGAGGCAGATGAAAATGTGAATCGTGAGATCATTACAGATTCAGAGCAGATTCATCGACTTTTTCCATATCTGAATAAATATGCGTTTGGAACTATCTGGTATGAATCAGATGCATTTGTGCAGAACATGATGTTATCAGTTGTATGGAAAGACGGCAGTACAAGTAACTATGAACTGAGAGTAGGAGGAGAGGATTTGTTATGAGATTTTTTCATTTATCCGATCTGCACATAGGAAAGCAGCTTCATTTTTATAATCTAAGAGAAGATCAGGAAGTGATTTTGGAGGAGGTTGTCTCATATGCGAGACAACTTCGACCAGATGCAATTGTTATTGCCGGAGATATTTATGATAAAACAGTCCCGTCTGCAGAGGCGGTGACTGTTTTTGACCATTTTTTGACTGAAGTTTCAAAACTATCTATTCCTGTGCTCGCAATTAGCGGCAACCACGATTCTGCCAGACGACTGGAATTTGCCGGAGAGATTTTGCGAAATAATCAGATTTATCTTATTGGAACACCGCCTCAGACAGAGACGGAGTGGATTGTAAAAGTTCCGTTTCAGGATTGTTATGGGGAAGTCTGTTTTTATCTTCTGCCGTTTCTGAAACCGGGATATGTAAAAGGAGTTTTTCAAGGGGAAATACCGGAGAGTTATGATGCGGCAGTCAGAAAACTTCTGGAGCGGGAAAGGCTTTCTGATGATGTTAGAAATGTGCTTGTGGCACATCAATTTTTTACGGGAAGTTCCGGAGAACAGCCGGAAACTTGTGACTCAGAGATATTTTCCATTGGAGGAATTGACAATGTCTGTGCAGATGCTGTGAAAGCCTTTGATTATGTAGCGCTTGGTCATTTGCATGGGGCGCAGCGGGTAGGAGAAGAGAGAATACGTTATTGCGGCACTCTTTTGAAATACTCTGTCAGTGAGGAAAAGCAGAAGAAAGGGATTTTGATGGTGGAACTGAAAGAAAAAGGAAGCTTGCCGGAGCTGACAGTACTTCCGCTTCATCCGCTTAGAGATGTGCGCCGGTTAAAAGGAACATTGGAAAAACTTCTGGAAGAAGCACAGGGAAAGGTGCAGGAAGACTACGTCAGTGTGACATTGACAGATGAGACAGAACCATATCGGCCGAAAGAGCGGCTGAGTGTTTATTATCCGCATCTGCTGGAAATCCGAATAGAGAACAGCAGGACAAAGCGGACGCTGGAATCTTTTGAAGAAGAATTGAAAATGGCAGGACCGTTTGAAATTTTTCAGGGATTTTATGAAGAGCTGCACGGAAGAACATTGAATGAGAAACAAAAACAGATTATGGAAGAGATTTTTGAACAGGCGAAAGGAGACGAAAGGTCATGAAACCGCTGAAATTGATTCTGTCAGCGTTCGGCTCTTATGCAGGGCGGGAAGAAATTGATTTTACGAAAGTATCTCATGGAATTTTTCTGATCACAGGGGATACCGGCGCAGGAAAAACGACTGTGTTTGATGCGATTACCTATGCGCTCTATGGGGAAACAAGCGGGCGGAAGCGTCAGGGATCTATGATGAGGAGTCTGTATGCGGAAGATACAGCGGAGACTTTTGTAGAATATCATTTTCTCTATCAGGGGCAGAAATATCAGATTCGAAGGAATCCGGAGTATTGGCGGGCGAGTAAGCGAAGAGCTGCAGATGGAAGTCAGAAACTCGTAAAAGAGACAGCAAGCGCTGAGTTGATGCTTCCGGATGGACAGATATTTCCCGGCAAAAAGCGGGAGACAGATGAGAAGATTCAGGAACTCATTAGCCTGGATGTCAATCAGTTTACGCAGATTGCCATGATTGCGCAGGGAGATTTTCTTCGTCTGCTGTACGCAGAGTCCAAAGAGCGCAAGGCGATTTTCTCTAAAATATTTCGTACGAATCTTTATCATCAGGTACAGGAAGAATTAAAACGGAAAACGAAGCAGCTTGGAGATTCACTTATGGAAGTGGAACATGCATGTATTCGGGAAGTGGAACGGATTGACAGTGAGGATGCGGACTGGGTACAGTTGTGCCGGCAAAAAATCTATGATCCGGGAATGGTCAGACCGCTGTTAAAGAAAATTGTGAAAGAGGGAAGAGAAGCAGAGCAAATGCTTGCAAAGGAGCGGGCAAAATTAGAGTCTGATCTAATGGAAAAGAGCGGAGTGTTAAAACAGGCGGAAGCAGATAATATGCTGTGCCGGAAATTATCAGAAGCGTTAGAGGCGTACAAAAAGCTGCAGCAGCGGCAGGATGAATGTGAATCTCGGAAAAAAGCGTGGAATCGGGGACAGATTCTGGAAAAAATTCAGGGAAAGGCCGAAATAAAACAAAGCTGTGACCGGGAAGTATTCCGGATGAAAGCACATTTGAAAACGATGGAAGAAGAAATCGTTATCCTTCAGAACAGGATGCAGGAACAAAGACAAACTGCAAAGAATTGGAGTGAGCGTCTGGAAAAGGAGCAGCCGGAGCTTCTGAAAAGAATCAGCGAACTGGAGCATACAGAAAAAGAATTCCAGTATTTGCAAAAGGAAATAAGGCAAAATGGCAGCAGAAGCGTCCTGCGCGATCTTGAGCTGCAGCAGGAAATTCCGGATTATTATCATCTGCTCAGAAAAGCAGAGGAAGAGGCAAAACATTGCCAGGAAGTGAGAGAGGATCTGGAAGCTTTTGCCGCGGAATTGAAAACATTGAAAAAACTTCAAGAACAGGAAGCAGAGGCACAGAAGGTTTTGGAAGAGAAGAGCCGGTGCTACCGGAGAATTTCAAGCGTATATGATTCCGCTTTTACTGATTTTATAGCAGAACAGGCAGGTATTCTTGCAAGTAAGCTTAAGGAGGGAGAGCCTTGTCCGGTTTGTGGTTCCAAAGAACATCCGTCCAAATGCAGCTTGTCTGCACAGGCTCCGACACAATTAGAGGTAGAACAGGCGAAAAAGCAGAGAGAAGCTGCCGAGCATGAAGTGTCTGATGCAACAGATTTGTATTTGCAGATCAAATCCCGGACGGAAGGAAAGAAGCAGGAGGCTCTGGAGCGGGGAAATAAACTGATGGATGGTCAGTTCTCACTGGAGAATCATGCATATCAAACGGAATTGAACGCCGGGTGGAAGCAGGCAAAAGAACGGGAGCAGGAACAAAAGCAACGGATGCGTTTCTTATTCGATGAATTGCAGGAGAAGAAAGAAGTACTTCAGAATCAGCTTCAGGAGCTTCAGAAAGAGGAAACGCGTTGGAAAGAAGCGATGCAGAAAACAGAGAAGACGTTTCGGGAGAGAGAAGGCGCTTTTGGACAGGGAAAAAAAGCGCTTGAACGCTATGAACATCTGGCAAGAGAGGCGAGAGCGGAGTATGAACAGCTTCTGGAAGCATATCAGATAACAGAAGCCATATATGAAGAAGAGACGCCGCATCTGATTCCTAAGATTCGGGAAAATGAAGCATGGGTGCGTCGGTTTGAAAAAGAACAGGCAGAGAGAAAAGGAATGTTAATTTCGCTTCAGGAACAGGCTTCGGGAAAACAGATCACAGATACAGAAGCAATGCAAGCAGAACTTCGACAGCTTCAGGAACAGAGAAAAATACAGGAACGCATTTACCAAAAGATGTGCAGTCAAAATTATCAGAATGAGCAGGCGTTTGAACAGTTGGAACGATACTGGAAAGAAATAGGCAGCCGAAAAGAAGAATATGAACTATTGCAGGATTTGAATAAAACGGCGAATGGTACCCTGAGTGGAAGTGTCAAACTGGACTTTGAAACGTATGTGCAGCGTCAGTATTTTAAACAGGTCATCTATGCTGCCAATAAGCGTCTTGTAAGGATGAATTTTGAACAGTTTTATCTGGAGTGCCGGGAAATTTCCAATCTGGGCAATCAAGGACAATCAGGGCTTGATCTGGATGTAAAGAGCTTCCTGAATGATTCGGTTCGGGATGTCAAGACGCTTTCCGGCGGAGAATCTTTTTTGGCAGCGTTAGCTATGGCGCTTGGTCTGGCAGATATCATTCAAAATACTGCCGGAGCAATACGGCTGGATACCATGTTTATTGATGAGGGATTTGGTTCTCTCGATGATGAATCCCGCAATCAGGCAATTCAGATATTAAATGAGCTGGCAGGAGATGAGCGGCTTGTGGGAATTATTTCTCATGTCAATGAATTGAAGGAGCAGATTGATCGCAAACTTTTTATAGAAAAAGGAGAAAATGGAAGCAAGGCGCACTGGGAACTATAAAAGGCTTGAGA
>CAUCYJ010000157.1:0-6055 GCA_958446945.1 uncultured Lachnospiraceae bacterium
CTTGTAAAGAAGGTGCATTTACGATTCCGAATGAGTTGGAGGGAATGAGGGATTATATTGAGAATGATAAAATGGCAGATTTTCAAGACCATCACTATCCGAGTGAGATGAGTGTGGATGCGATGATCCAGACGTATCTGCTGGATGAAAGTGAGGATGCGACAGATAAATTTCTGGAACGGTTTGATACGGAATGGAAACGCTATAACAGAGATTTGATCCGCAAAGTACAGGAGTATCAAAAAGAGATGGAGGATGCACAATGAAAAAGAAAATGAGTAACCGGGATAAGACATTTCTGGCAATTGTGATACCGGTAGTGCTATTGTTCTTTATGTTCAATACGCTGCCGATGCTAAAAGGAGTTGTTTATAGTTTTACGAATTATAAAGGCTATGGTTCCTATGAATATGTAGGACTGCGGAATTATATCGACTTGTTTACGGATGCGAGAGTAGGCAAAAGCTATTTGTTTACATTTAAATATGCGCTGGTGGGAACGGTTCTTGTAAATGCGCTGAGTTTGATTATGGCTCTGGGACTGAATAGTCAAATTCGTTTTAAAAGTGCGCTTCGCGGTATTTATTTTGTACCGAATATTCTTGGAGGACTTGTGATCGGATATATTTTCAGTTTTATTTTTACATATATCCTTCCGACAGTCGGAGATGCGTTTCAGATCGGATTTCTGCAGGATAGTATTCTTGCAAGTGAAAAGTATGCATGGATCGGTGTGCTGATCGTTGGAGTGTGGCAGGCAGTTGCGATGAATACGATTATTTATATTTCTGGTCTGCAAACAGTTCCGTCGGATGTTTATGAGGCAAGCATGTTGGATGGCGCTGGAAAATGGAAAGAATTCTGGAAGGTGACATTTCCTCTTGTAATGCCGTTTGTGACAATCAATCTTGTATTGAGTACGAAGAATTTTTTGATGGTATTTGATCAGATTATGTCTTTGACAAAGGGAGGACCGGCACAGAGCACCGAATCTATTTCTTATCTAATTTATAAAAATGGTATGGATGGAGGTCAGTTTGGATTCCAAAGTGCAAATGCGGTACTGTTTTTTGTTGTCATCGTGGCGATTTCTATTTTTCAGATGACGGTCATGGGGAAAAAGGAGGAACAGTTATAATGCAAAAAAAGAAAAAAACAAATTGGATGTTAACGATTGTATTGCTGCTTGGAACAGTAACGGTGTTCTTCCCTCTTTATATGGCAATTCTGATTGCATTTAAACAGCCGAGCGAAATGACGAATGATGTGGCCGGGGCACTGGCGTTTCCGGAAAGATGGAGTTTAGAAAATTTTCGTCAGGCGATGGAAGTAACAGATTTTTGGCATTCTCTCGGAAATAGTTTACTGATTACGATTGCGACAATCGTGTTGGCAATTCTGATCCATTCGCTTGCCGGCTATGTGATTGGAAGAGGAATGGCAAAAAAGAAAAGTTTCCGGGTAATTTATTTGTATATTGTAAGTGGAATGTTTGTTCCGTTCTCTATTTTGATGATGCCGCTTGTGAAACAGACGTCGCAGATGGGACTTGGAAATCGTGCAGGAGTAATTCTTTTGTATCTCGTATTTTATATGCCGATGAATGTATTACTCTATACAGGGTATTTGAAAAATATACCGGAGGCTCTGGAAGAGGCGGCAGATATTGACGGAGCGAGCGCCTGGAAAACATACTGGCAGATTATTTTTCCGATGATGATGCCGATGCACGCAACAGTTGCAATCTTGACAGCTCTCGGTACATGGAATGATGTGATGACGCCGCTTGTTATTATGGCGGGAATGGGGCAGAATACACTTCCGCTGGCACAGTTGAATTTCCAGACACAGTTTGGGACAAATTATAATCTGGCATTTGCATCATATATTCTGGCGTTGATTCCGATTCTGATCTTTTATGTAATTTGCCAGAAACAGATTTTAAATGGTGTGGCAAACGGCGCAGTGAAAGGATAGAGATAAGATGAAGCTTGAAAATAAAATTATGTTAATTACATATGCGGACAGCATGGGAAAGAACTTGAAAGAACTGCATCAGGCGTTGAATACCTACTACAAAGATGCGGTGGGAGGAGTTCACATTCTGCCATTTTTTCCATCTTCGGCCGATCGGGGATTTGCACCGATGCGGTATGATGTGGTGGATGAATCGTTTGGAACTTATGAGGAGATTGAGGCAATCGGGAAAGAATATTATCTGATGTTTGATTTTATGGTAAATCATATCTCAGCGTCATCAGAGTATTTCAGGGATTTTGTGAAAAGAAAAGATGCATCTCCTTATCGGGATTTTTTTATCCGGTATGAAGATTTCTGGACAAATGGAGCTCCGACAAAAGAACAGTTGGATAAGATTTATAAAAGAAAACCGAGAGCGCCATATCTGGAGGTGGAATTTCAGGATGGGACAAGAGAGAAGATATGGTGTACGTTCTGCGAAGAACAGATTGATCTGGATGTAAGAAAAGAGGCTGTGAAGGCATTTATCAAAGAAACACTGGAAGATATGTGTCAGAAAGGAGCAGCGATGATTCGTCTGGATGCATTTGCCTATGCGGTCAAAAAAGAGGATACGAACTGCTTTTTTGTGGAACCTGATATCTGGGAACTGCTTCATGCAATTGAGAAAATTGTCCAAAAGCATGACGTGGAAATTCTGCCGGAAATTCACGAGCACTATACAATACCGATGAAAATTGCAAGGCAGGGGTTCTGGATCTATGATTTTGCGCTGCCGGTACTGACGCTTCATGGACTTTACAATCATACAGGAGTTTATTTGAAACGATGGTTGGAAATGTGTCCGATGAAACAGTTTACGACTTTGGATACCCATGATGGAATCGGAATTGTGGACGTGAAAGATCTGCTTCCGGATGAGGCGGTTGAGACGGTAAAAGAACAAATGTATCGTCAGGGGGCGAATGTAAAGAAAATCTATAGCTCGGAAGCGTACAATAATCTGGATGTGTATCAAGTGAATACAACATATTATTCAGCGCTTGGTAACAGGGATGATGCTTACTTGCTGGCGAGAGCAATTCAGTTTTTTGCACCGGGAATTCCACAAGTGTATTATGTGGGGCTTCTTGCCGGAGAAAATGATCTGGAATTGATGGAGAAGACAAAAAATGGACGGGACATTAACCGTCACTATTATACGCTTGAGGAGATTGGGAAAGAACAGAGCCGTCCGGTTGTGCAGAAATTGAAAGCGCTTATGGAACTTCGGAATACAGACCCGGCATTTCATCTGGAGGGGGAAATTCAGGTAGAAACGGCAGGAGAGCAGCTTGTGATTACGAGAACTTATAAGGAAAATCGGATCAGACTGTCGGCGGATCTAGGATCATATGGGTTTGTGATTACCAGATACGGAGAGTGTTATGAAAATGGAAAGGAATTGACAGTATGGCAATAACAGTAAATGAGCATGTGTTTTCTCTGGAAACAGAAAATACATTTTATCAAATGAAGGCGGATGTATTCGGGGTGCTGAAACACTTGTGGTATGGGAAAAAGACAGAAGAGTGTATGGAATATCTTTTGGATTATCCGGATGTGGGATTCGCAGGAAATATTTATGAAGCAGAACATGACAGAACGTACTCACTGAATACGATGCCTCTTGAGTATGCGGGGGGCGGAACGGGAGATTTTCGGGTACCGGCTGTGACAGTTGTACATAAGGATGGAAGCCAGGCGTTGGACTTGCGATTTCAGAGGTATTCTATCCGGAAAGGAAAATATAGTATTCCGGGACTTCCGGCGGTGTATGCAGAAGAGTCAGAATCAGAAACACTGGAAATTTATCTGAAGGATACAGCGTCCGAGACAGAAGTGGTGCTTCTCTATGGTGTGCTAGAAAAAGAAGATGTGATTACAAGAAGTGTGTTTGTCAGAAATAAGGGGAATACTCCGATAGTGCTTGAACGTGTGCACAGTCTTTGTATGGATATCCCATATGGAGATTGGGAGTGGATACATTTTCAGGGACGACATACGATGGAGCGTCAGACAGAACGGCTTCCTGTGTTCTATGGTATTCAGGAGAGCAGCAGTACGAGAGGGACTTCAAGTCATCAACAGAATCCAGCAGTGCTGCTCTGTGAGAAAAACTGCACGGAAACAGTGGGTGAATGTATGGGGGCGCTGCTGATGTACAGCGGTGGATTCCAGACGCAGATTGAGAAAGATCAACTTGGACAGACAAGAATGGTAATGGGGATCCATCCGGATACGTTTTTGTGGATGCTAGAACCAGGACAGGAATTTCGAGCGCCGGAAGTGATTCTGTCCTATTCAGAACATGGAATGGCAAAGTTATCGCAGCAGTTTCATCATGTAATCCGTCATCATGTATGCAGAGGAAGTTATCAGTTGTCAAAGCGCCCAGTGTTAATCAATAACTGGGAAGCGACGTATTTTGATTTTGATGAAAAAGCAATAGAGCAGATCGCAAAGCAGGCATCGGAGCTTGGTATTGATATGATGGTGCTGGACGACGGATGGTTTGGAAAACGGGATACGGATATATCCGGACTTGGGGATTGGAAGGTAAATGAGAAGAAGCTAAAAGGCGGCCTGGGAGCGCTTGTGAAGAAGATCAATGCAATGGGAATGAAATTCGGGCTATGGTTTGAACCGGAAATGATTTCGGAAGACAGCGATCTTTACCGCACTCACCCAGACTGGGCTATTCGCATTCCAGGAAGAAATCCGATGCGCAGCAGATACCAGCTTGTACTTGATATGGCAAACCCGGATGTGGTGGAATATCTGTATGAGTCTATTAGCAGTATTTTGAGAGAGAACCGGATTGAATATGTGAAATGGGATATGAACCGCAGTATTTCTGACTGGTATACGTCTGTCCTTCCGGCAGAACGTCAGAAAGAGATGCCGCACAGATATGTGCTTGGGGTTTATGAACTTCTGGAACGTCTGACAAGTGAATTTCCAAATGTACTGTTTGAGGGCTGCAGCGGAGGCGGAGGAAGATTTGATGCCGGAATGTTATATTATTGCCCTCAGATCTGGTGCAGTGACAATACAGATGCACATGACAGAACATTTATCCAGTATGGAACAAGTTTCTTTTATCCGGCATCTGCAGTCGGTTCTCACGTATCGGCAGTGCCGAATCATCAGACAGGGCGGATCACGTCTCTTGATACAAGGGGGACAGTGGCAATGGCGGGCAGTTTTGGTTATGAACTTGATCTGAATACGTTGAGTCAAGAGGAAAAGAAGAAGGTTGCAGAGCAGACAGCAAATTATAAGAAATACCAGGACTTGATTTATCAAGGGCGCTATTACCGGCTGAGCAATCCGTATCAGGACGAACTGGCGGCGTGGGCAT
The DNA here is from genome assembly GCA_958446945.1 of uncultured Lachnospiraceae bacterium. Classification (GTDB taxonomy): domain Bacteria; phylum Bacillota; class Clostridia; order Lachnospirales; family Lachnospiraceae; genus UBA9414. The sequence goes on from CAUCYJ010000157.1 coordinate 5,384, forward strand.
TTGTCTCGGAAGATCAGTGTAAAGTTCTTGTGCAGGGGGTAGTATTTCGAGCAAAGTCCAATGTCCTTCGACATCGGATCACGCTTCAGGGACTGGATGAGAACGCAAGTTATCAGTTTGTGAAAGGCGGGACAAAGGAGAAAGCTATCAGTGGAAAAGCGCTTCTGGCAGGAGGTCTTCTTCTTCCTGCTGTGAAAGGCGATGATGCAGCGTTTGAATATTATCTGGAGAAAATATAATACTGAGTGGTGATGCAGAGACTGCGGTTGTTCTTTCTTTTTTGGCTGTTATGCGATATACTCGAAGAAAACAGAAATGTAATCGAGGCGGTGAAACGGAATTGAAAGAGATAGAAATGACGGAAACGTATACATTTCAAAGTCCGATAGGATATTTGACAATAGCGACAGAAAAAGACAGCGTAAGCAAAGTACATCTTGAGCAGAAAAATGGCGTGATAAGTGTCAACCAGAAGATCTCACACTTACAGCATTCGGATCTTTTATATGAGACATACTGTCAGCTGCGGGAATATTTTGAAGGGCGTCGCCGGGAGTTTCGGCTTCCTATCCGGGAAGGAGGAACCGATTTTCAAAAGCAAGTTTGGGCTGCGCTTAGGGAAATTCCTTACGGAGAGACAAGAAGTTATCAGGAGATAGCAATGGCAATCGG
>CAUCYJ010000158.1:0-6012 GCA_958446945.1 uncultured Lachnospiraceae bacterium
ACCGGTACCGGTTGTTTTTACACATATATTATATCCGTCTACTACTATATTCATTGAAAACCTCAATTCAGTGTCATTGCTGTTACAATCTTTTATTATAATCGGAATCTGCTACAATGGCAAGCCATATCCTAAGGATTCCGCATTCCGCTTTCCAATTTGACAACCGCTTTCATAATTCCATAAAATAATAAAACTACCGCTTTGAGCTGACGGTCTCATCAGTCAGCCCAAAGCGGTAGCTAGTTTATCCTTTATTTTATAATGAATTAGAATCGGGATTTCACACATTCTGCTTACTGCAGTTAGGGTATTCAATTTTCTGATGCAATAAAATATTTTGCGTTGAATTGCCTACACATATTTCAAAAATTCCGGGTTCCACACAAAAATCATGTTTCTTCTCATCATAAAATGAAAACGCCATACTATCCAAAGTAATCTCTACTCTGCATACACTCCCCGCTTTCAGCGTAATGCTTTTGAATGCCTTTAACTCTTTTTCTGGTCTGATTACTGTACACTCCTCATCCCTCACATAAATCTGTACAATCTCTCTTCCGTCTATTTGACCTACGTTTTCTATATCAAACGATATGCTCACTCTGTCTTTTGCATCATTATCTTGTTTCACCTGCAGATCGTGATACGCAAATTCTGTATAAGAGAGTCCATGTCCAAAGCAGAACATCGGCAAAATATCATTTTTCTCATAATGACGATATCCGACCATAATTTCTTCTTCATAACAGACCATATTATCTCTCCCAAATTGTCCGTTATGACCTGTCGGTGTATCTTCATAAACACGAGGAAAAGTTTCTGCCAGTTTTCCACTGGGATTGATTCTTCCGGTGAGGATTCCCGCTAGGGCTGTGCCACTCTCCATTCCGGCATAATAAGACCACAAAATTGTACCTGCTTTTTCTTCCCATGGCATCTCCACCGGAGATCCTCCTATCATAGTTACAATTGTGTCCGGTCTTACCTTTAATAATTTTGTAATCAATTCATCCTGATGATACGGAAGTTTCATGCAGGGACGATCCTCTCCCTCAATGTCATATTCATGATCCAACCCTCCTACAAACAGAACAATATCGCTCTCTTCAGCAAGCTTCAGAGCTCTTCTGTGATATTCTTCCTCAATTTCCGATAGGTCTGAATAAAATGCCTCCTTTTTTAATCTTCTTTTTTCTTCTCTCATCCTGCGGATCTGTTGTTGTATTTTTTCTTTGTCATCCACACTGGAAGCCTGCCAGTTTTCTCCGTTAAGCTCCTTTTTTTCCGGAATATAATACCCCGGTTCATATACTATTTCTGCATTACCTCCAAATTCCATTTTGATTCCAAGAAGCGGTGATATTTCATACAAAGCCTTAATTTCTGCACTACCTCCACCGCCCGAGTGAATTCGGTCTGCGTTACAACCTATGACTGCAATTTTCTTATGATATGTATTTCCAAGTGGCAATAATTTACTATCATTTTTCAATAAAATAACAGATTTTTCCGCTGCTTTTTTCAACACCTGCCGGTGCGCCATAGTATTATAGGAGCCGTTTTTTCGATGTACCGCTTCCTTTCCAATCATTTTTAACTTAAACATTACTCGCAAGATGTTACGTACCTTTGCATCCAGACACGCCATATCTACTGATTCATCCAAGATCCTTTGTTTCAAAGGTTCTGCCAGACAATATTCGTCGAAATTATCAAATACTGACATTTCAATATCAAGTGCTGCCTGCCCCGCATCTAACGTATTATGCACTGCTCCCCAGTCACTGATTACAATTCCTTCAAATCCCCATTGATCACGCAATACTTCCTTCAGCAACAGATTATTTTCACAGCAATAGGTACCGTTTAATCTGTTATAGGCTCCCATAACCGAATAAACATCTGCCCTCTGCACAGACTGTCGAAACGCCGGGTAATATATTTCCTGCAAGGTTCTCTCATTTACTTTAGTGTCCACATGCAGTCGATTAGTTTCCTGATTGTTTGCCACAAAATGTTTTACACAGGCTGCCACATCATTCTGCTGTATTCCCTTTATCAAAGCAACTGCCATCTCTGCTGTCAGCACGGGGTCTTCACTCAAATATTCATAGTTTCTCCCACATAAGGGACTTCGTTTGATATTAATTCCCGGCGCCAAAATCATGTCTTTTCCTCTGCCTCTGGCTTCCGCTCCCAGGACCTTGCCAACTTCATATGCAACATCGACATCCCATGTAGATGCTATAGCACTATTACTTGGAAGATAAGATACATAATCATCAGTATTGCCCAGGGGAATCCATTTATCATTTTGAAACTCATTCCGAACACCCATAGGTCCATCTGAAAATTTCATAGAAGGTATTCCCAGTCTTTCTACCCCTTTATTCTGAAACAATCCATTTCCATGAACCATCCCGATCTTTTCATCCAAGGTCATCTGTTCCAATAATTCAGTTATTATTTTTTCTGTCTTCAATGTAAAAATACGCCTTTCTCTTCTGCTTCTTTTTGAGTTTTCTGCAACATTTTTCTCCTTTCTTTTATAGAAAATGGAGATTTCATGCCACTGTCCGCTACCTGTTTCACTAATTCGTAATCAAACTTCTCTCTTACCTGCCATTTATCATTGTCGATAACCATATAATTTTCTGTCTCTTCTGTACAGGCCGGCCAAGCAATCGTTTCATCAATGAATGGAATTCCTGTTTTAGCAAAATTCACCCATGCCTTGCACATTTTTTCTTCTAGTTTATCCGTGACTCCCGGCATATTAGCCACGGGAACCTTATCTGTATTATGAAATACAAAAGCCAGATCAGAACAATGCCATGCCGGCTTTCCATCATCCAGAGGAAATTCAACAGCAAAGACATATGCATATATATTAGATTGTTTGTATGTCTTTCTCTTTTTCACAAAATCAATTACCGGTTTTCTGAAAAAAATATCATATGTAGTTAAGTCTGCAATGCTTCTTCCCGGGTATGCCTGCGCGTATGCCTGAATCACAGACTGAGTATGTTCACCAAATCGTTTTTCGACAATCCTGATCAATTCCTCTTGTGTCATTTGATTCCTTCCGATCAGCCCGGGTGCAAATCCCATCTCTCCGAACACACTTCCTATTAACACCGGCACCTTTTGAGCATATTCCGAAAATCCAATTTTTAAGGGATCCCCCATGTAATAAGAGTTCCGAATCGGATGTCCTCCTATATAACCACCTTCAGCCAGTACTTTATCGGATACTTTATTATAAGCATCTGCCAGCTCTCTGTAAGGCATATCCTCCCATTTCTCAATATCCGATTCTTCCATATTAAGCTCCTGCAGCATTGCCCGGATCAGTGGTTTGGCATCTGTATTCTCTTCATCAATAAAATCTTCCAATACGCCGCTCTGAATAATCGCTTTATGATACAAGCCATCAGCCTCCGGTGTCTGCATCAGCGTCCATATTTTCATGCCTCCTCCGGATTGCCCGAATAACGTTACATTTTGAGGATCCCCGCCAAACGCTTCAATATTGTCTCTAATCCAGCGCAATGCCGCTACAATATCAGCATTTCCAACATTTCCCGAGTTCCAATATTTTTCTCCATATTCTGACAAATTCAAATATCCCAAAAGATTTAATCTATGATTCAATGATACTACAACCACATCCCCAAATTGGCTTAAATTTGTACCGTCATATGCTATCTGTTCGATAGAAGATCCTGCATAGAATCCACCTCCATGAAGCCATACCATAACCGGTTTTTTTGCCAAAGTATCCAACGTCTGCGTCCAAACGTTCAAATACTGACAGTGTTCATCCATAGGCCAGTATCTATGAGGAACCATAATTTCACCGTTGGGAACATCCTGGGTTAACAATGGACATACATAGCCATAAGAAGTAGCATCTTTTATCCCATCCCACGGCTGAATTTCCTCCGGCATCTGAAATCTTTTTGCATTTGCATACTTAATCCCCTGAAATGTATATGTTGTATTCCACAAATATCCCCTTATTTTTCCTGCTTTTGTTGTCACAATCGGTCCATTTCCCGAACATTCAAAATAACTACTCATTTAATTTCTCCTTTGCTTTTTTTCTATAATCTTTCGGACTACATCCCAACACTTTTTTACATAATCTGGAAAAATATGAAAAGTTATCATATCCCACTTTCATAGCAATTTCATTAATAGAGATGTCACTGTATTGTAACAGTTCAGACGCCTTCTTTATCCTCATACGAATAACATAATCGGTAATAGAGATTCCTTCTTCTTTTTTAAAAAGTCTTGCCAGATAATCTGCATTTAAATATACAATTCCTGCCAGCTCATTTCTGGAAATTTCCTCATTATAATGTTCTTCAATATATTTTTTAACTACCTCTACAATAGATGTATTTTCTCTTACGTAGGCAATATAGCTATATGCTTTTTGCAATAAATATTTACAAAATTCCATATAGTTATCATAATTCTTCAATGACATTTTCCGATAAGTTTCATATTCCGTATTTACAAATAGCTCATGGGCTTCGATATTGTTTTTCATCAACACAGTATTCACCATCTGAATCAGATTCACCTGCATAGCTTTTAATTCATACGCTGTTAACCCATGATGTCTCTTTTTCTCTGAGAAATAGTGATCGATTTCATCTAAAATCTTATTCACCGCACCTGTGTTCAGATAAATCTCCCATTCTCCAATAGCACCGAATGAATATGTATTTTCTTCCCTTTGGTATGTCCGCGCCCAGAATATCTGTACATCGTTGCTGATATTTTCATTCCAAATATGAATCAACCTTTCAAAACATTCCTTTACGGCGGGCAGAGGACATTCAAGATCATAAAATACACGCATTCGACAATTAAGATGGATATCACACTGCATAATCAATTTCTTCAGTACCATCTCCGCATTTTCTTTTAGATTACGGGTTACAATCACATAGGTATCCTCTCCATACTTCACTATGGTCTCCATATTGCACATATCGCTAAAAATTTCTGTAACGACATTTTTAATAATAAATTCGCTCATTGTTGAAGTCAGATTCTGAAAACGTTCCTCTTCTTCATATGTATGTAGCAAAAAAACATCAAACAACTGCTCAGTGTCATATTCCAAACGATTGTCTTCAATCAATGCATTTAAAAGTTCTTCATCCGGAATTGCCAGCGGAAACATGATATGCTCCCAAAAATGTGCTTTTCTGTTTTTTACATCATCCAACCAATACACGCCATACTGATAATATGTTTTCTTCCTGCTCTCTTGTCTGACTTTTTCTACAGCCCTAGATATTATTTTTTCAAAATCGTCAAAAGAAATCGGTTTCAGATAATAGTCAAAACATTGAAGTTCCACAGCCTTTTTGGCATAATTAAAATCTGCATAACACGTGCAGAATATAGTAACCACGTCTAAATTCTGTGTTTTTGTCCATTTTAACAATTCAATTCCCGATTCGTTTGGCATTTCTATATCTGTTACCATAATATGGATCGGTACATTCTTAAGTATCTTTTTGGCATCCGCAGCATTTTCAGCAACGTAAATCTTTTCTATTCCCAGTGACGAATATGCAACCCCAAACTGCAGACTTTCCAGCACATTCACATCATCATCTACTAATAGAATATTCACTCTTTTCATCTCCGTTTTGATACGGAATTATTATTATAACTTCCGTTCCCAGGTTTTCACCGTTACCTATCATGAGACTTGCTTCCGCCCCATAGAGCAGTTGAAGCCGATCTTTTGTATTGCGTATTCCAATTTGGAATCTGTCATCATTTGCTCCAAATTCATTCTTTCGAAATTTTTCTAACACATTCTCAGGAAAACCCGGACCATTATCCGCTATACGAATTCGTATTTTTTTCTGTTCCTCATCCAGAAAGCTTCCTTCAATGCTAATTTCTATCTTTCTTTTGCTTCCTACCGTGTACTTCACGCAGTTTTCCACAAAGACTATCATTATCAACGGTGGA
>CAUCYJ010000159.1:0-5887 GCA_958446945.1 uncultured Lachnospiraceae bacterium
AAAGCTGGACTATGACTTTTCCAAAGCAGATAAAGATAACGCCATGACTTATGGTGTGATTGCGAGAACAATTGTATTAGACCGGATGGTCAGAAAATATTTGGAGAAGCATGAAAATACAGTTGTCGTAAATATTGCATGCGGACTGGATACCAGATGCTACCGGATGAAGGGAAAATATCTGCGCTGGTATAATGTAGACCTTCCGGAAACAATGAAAATAAGGAGCCAGTTCCTTACCGAAACTGATCCGGTGTATCAGATTGCAAAGTCTGCAATGGATGATTCCTACATAGATGATATCGATTATCACGGTAAGAATATTCTGGTAATAATCGAAGGACTTACAATGTATTTGTATGAGAAAGATATCAGGAAGATGTTTTCTATTATTGATAAATCATTTCAGAAAGTTACAGTAATGGTCGAAACCATGTCACCCTTTGTTGTAAAGCATATGAAAGAGAAATCCATAGAGGGAAGCAATGCAAAATTCACATGGGGAGTTAAGAACAGAAAGGAGCTGCAAAGAATCATACCGGCATTTTCTGTTCGGCAGGAAGTCAGTCTTGTTGAAGGAATGAAAGAGCTTATGCCTGTTTATTATGTAATAGGTAAGATTCCGGCTGTTCGGAATATCTCAAATAAAATAATAGTTTTGGAGAAACATAGCTGATATTAAGGGAGGAGATGATACAGATGAAGAAAAGGCATTTTGATGTGGAATCAGATGGATTTTATGGTGCATACTGGAAATGTAAAACAGGCTCAGACTGTGCAATGATTGCGATGATCGGGGATGATCCGGAGGATTATCTGGCGCGTACATCCGTGAAATGGTTACATAAACTCGGTGTGAACGTGATGACGATGTCGCCGGCAAAAAAGGATTATGGACATCATAATTATCCGCTGGAACGTATAGAGAAAGCAATCAGTTGGTTAAAAATACATGGTAATCAGAAGATAGGAATTGTCGGGGCATCTACTACAGGAACACTTGCATTGACTGCCGCTTCTTATTTTAAGGATATCACATTGACGATAGGTCTGACACCGAGTGACTTTATCTGGCAGGGATTTATGCAGGGTAAAAGAGATGGTTGTAAGGAATGGCCAATGGAGGGAGAATCTCTTTTTTCGTATAAAGAAGAACCACTTCCATACATGCCGTTTTGTTACAAACATCCGGATTACTGGCATGTGATTGAGAAAGAAACAAAACGGACCGGTGATATGATCAATTCAAGAAAACTATTTGATGATTCTGAAAAGGCTCACCCAATCACAGAAGACGAGATAATCAAGATTGAAAAAATCCATGGAACAGTATTGTTAATTGGTGCTGAAGATGATGTGTTGTGGGATACTGCAAAATATATCCGCCGTATGAAGCAGCGTATGAAAGAACATTCACACACATGCAGATTGGATTATGTCATTTATGAGCATGGAACCCATTTCGTTTTTCCGGAGAGCATGCTAAAGACAATGCTCCCGGTTGGATCCGGACTCTTTGTGAAACTGGCATTTCAGGCAGCAAGAAAACATCCGAAAGAATGTCGCAGAGCACGTCTGGATATTGACTGGCGGGTAAGAAATGCTGTTGCAAAATGGAAGAGAGTAGATAGATAAAAAATAGACAGAAGGTGGAAGTGTGGTATTTAAAACAACAGGAAATAAATCAAATTCAGTCATTCTGTTTTTCCATGCAATGGGAGTAACTGGGGAAAGCAGTATGCCGGTTGCAGAGAAAATGGCAGAAAAATATTATTGCATTATGCCAACATCGACTGTGTATTGCTCCGGACAGAGGTATCAAAGCAAAAGAGATGAGATACAACAGATTGTACGATTTTTGGGGAACCATGGAATCAAAGAAATAGAACTTATAGTTGCATCTTCGATTGGAGCAGATCTCGCCATGGCATTCCTGACAGAGATAAAAATACCGGTAAAGCATGTTTTTTTTGATGGCGGGCAGTTTGCACAGATTGGAAAGGCAACACGCAGAATCATGGTTCCGTTCTTATATATAGCAATGAAAAGTTTATATTGGTCAAAAGGAAAAACACTAAAGAGAATCATGTGGTGTGACGATGATAAAATTAAACCTTATTTTATAGAGGCAGGAAAGAACTTGACGTATGGAAATCTGAGGAGACAGCTGACAGACAGTTTGGAAGATAAGCCATTTTCAGAACTGTCAGAAGAATTGCAGAAACATACATTCTGGGAATTTGGAAGTATAGAAGAACATTTTAAATACAGAAATGCAGTGATGCAGACTTATATATACGGTAACTTTCCGGTTTTTGAGGGATTCAACCATATGCAGTATCAAATTCAAAATCCGGAGGGATTTGCCAGAATGCTCGAAACAATTATTGAGACTGACCGATTACCGGAATTGGCATTTGCGATGTGGTATAGAGGAAAATAGTTATGAAAAATGCTTATGAGCTTGCTGAAAATATATTGAAGTCCAAACCTGATAAGAATATAGAATTAAAATCATCAGATTCTTTTGCCAGTATTGAGTTATATGGTACATCAGCTTGCAAAAAGGTACAGGATACGGAATTCTGTGAATGTTTTCATTTGGAAAATGAGAGCGGTACAGGAATGATTACATTGTATCATGTGTTTCCAGGAATTGATCTGGTTTATAATGATATGCATATGGAGTATTGCAACAAGGAGCAAAAGCCGGCTTCCAGTGTGATGGAAATAAACTATTGCATGGAAGGCCGTTGCGAATGCGTGTTTGAACAAAATGAATATGGTTATATAGCGGCAGGAGACTTGTCATTTTGTTCTTTGAAAAAAACTGGGCATGTGTCAGAGTTTCCAACATCGCGTTATCATGGAATTACCATTACGCTTGACTTTTCCATGATTACAGACGAAATGAAAAGGATACTGCAATTATTGTCTGTAAATCTGGAAAAGATTAGTAACATTTCAAAAACACATAGTTTTACTATTATACGGGCAAATCAGTCAATAGAACATATCTTTTTGGAATTGTATAAAGTTCCTGAAGAAATCAGATATGGTTATATTCGTGTGAAAATTCTGGAACTATTATTAGTATTAACTGGATTTGATTTAAAGAAAAATAATTCTGAGCATGTATATTTTTCGGATGTACAGATTGATGCAATAAAGCAGGTTCATGCGTTTCTAAAGGGACACTATAGGGGGCATTATACGATTGAAGAATTGTCAGTGCGTTTTAAAATGTCACCAACTGTTTTGAAAAAATGCTTTAAGGGTGTATACGGAAATTCTGTGTACGCTTATATGAAAAAGTACAGGCTGCAGATGGCGGAACGCCTTTTAAAAGAAAATAAACTTACGATCGGGGAGATAGCATTACAAATTGGCTATCAGAATCCGAACAAATTTACATCTGCATTTCGTACAGAATACGGTATGACACCAACAGAATACCGTAAGAAAAAGACACAGGAAAGTCTGAATGGATAGAAAAAGAGTCTGTTTAGTAATTGAGATTCTATATGGAAATCTATAAAATATGCGTTGTAGTTAGAAGAATCTAACTGCAACGATTTTTAATTTAAGGAGGCATCTCATGAAGCAGAAAAAACTTTTAACATTATTTTTAACAGTTGCAACGTCATTTTCAATGTTAGTTGCTTGTAGTAACGCTACATTTGCAGAAAGTACAGGTACGGCAACTGTTACAGAAAGTACAAATACGACGGACAAGAAACAGAAAGCAGATGAAAATCAGGATGCTGCAAAACAACTTTTGGTTGATTTGACGGGTTCATATCAGGAACTATGGCCGGTAATTCTTGATGAAAAATATCAGCAGATCTGGATTGATGATTGTACAGAGTTGGTTGGTGAGGAAAATGCGGAGGCAGCATATGATAAGTTAGCATCCATGGTTTCAGGAACAATTTATGGAGAAGAAGCAGTAGAAGCATACAAAGATGGCGATGGTGTTTATGACTGCTCTTTTAAAGAAGGTGTAAATAAGCTGGAATTTAATGGTTCTGATTCAGTGATCAAGGGATATGATTCAGAAGGAAAAGAAATCTTTTCCCATACATATCATTATGTTGGAATAGAAGAAGTACGTGGGTTATACGAATTTAAAAGTGACGATGCAGACTCAGGCGAATTTACTTATTTCTGCATAGCACCAGATACAAATGATACAACCTATCATATTGAATTGCGCTACGGCAGCGATTTGGAGGCACTTGGAAAATATGATGAAGGAGACTATGCATACTGGCTTGGCTCAGGTATTTCAACAGACTATGATCAGACAATGGTTGAGAACTGTATAGAACTTTTCTGCAAAGAAAATCTGTCTGAATAGAACAGACTTGTAAAACTGCAGAAAGCATCTGCGGAGTGGAAACTGAATACACGAGGAAAATAAAAAATTGAAACACCAAGACTTGACAAATTCCTGTAATGAGTTAAAATATAACAGTGTTATATAGCACTGTTATATTTTGAAAAGAAGTTTAGAGGATACGAAAAGAATGTCGACGAAAGCAGAAGATACACAGAAAAACATATTAGATACAGCCAGAAAACATTTTCTGAAAGATGGTTTGACAGGAGCATCTTTAAGAAATATTGTAAAAGATGCAGGGCTTACTACTGGAGCATTTTACAAATATTATCCGACGAAAGAGGCACTTTTTGATGCACTGACGGATCCTTATATGGAACATATTTATCAGATTTATGACCAGATCGTTGAGGAGTTTGAAAAGCTTTCTGCCAGTGATCAGACAAGGAATATGTCGGATACATCCAGTGATGGGATGGAGCAGATGGTTGATTATATCTATGATCATTATGATAATTTCAGATTATTGTTGAAATGCGGAGACAGTGGAAAATTTGAATTATTCATACACAATATGGTGGAGCGGGAAATGAAGTCCAGCCTGAAATATATGGAAAAAATGAAGGAAGCCGGTGTAAAAATACCGGTTGTAGAGGAAAGCCTTATGCATATGATCTATACGGGATTTTTTTCATCAGTATTTCAGATCATTGAGCATGATATAGACAGGGAGACTGCAAAGAAAAATGTACATCAACTGAAAGAATTTAATACAGGTGGCTGGGAACGATTGTGGAATATTGAATTTCCAGTATAACTGATGCAGGAATTCTGAATAGGTTATGTGTGTTGCAGGTTCTGGATTTCTGAATAAAGTTCAGACAGGATAATAATATCAGGTGGTTGATGCCAGTAAACCACCTATTTTATTATATGTTGGTTAGTACGAACTAACAGAAGGTAAAACAATAAAACGAAACAATAAAACGAACGTAAGGAGTGAACAGATGTGAAAGAAAAAAAGAAGTCGGCAGTCAGCTGGATCCTGACGTGGGCCGGACAAAAAAGAATTGCCTATGTGTGGAGTGTGTTACTTGCAATAGGAAATGTGATTTTTAAGATTTTGCCGTATTTTATTATTGCAGATGTAGTAAAGCTGTTTTTAAATGGTGAAAAGGAGTTTGAAATATATCTTGCAAAAGCGGTTCTGATTGCATTGTCGTTTATCATTGCAGAACTGCTTCATTCACTTTCGACAGCATTGTCACATAGAGCAACGTTTGCAGTACTTGCAAATATAAGAAAAGCCTGCTGTGACAAGCTGGCGCGGGTACCTCTTGGTTATGTGAAAGACACACCCTCCGGTACATTTAAGAATATCATGGTGGAAAGAATCGACAGTATCGAGACAACACTGGCACATATTGTCCCTGAATTTACCTCAAATTTGCTGGCACCTGTTATTATCCTGATTTATTTCTTTCTGACAGACTGGAGACTGGCACTCTGGTCATTGGTGCCGGTTATAGTGGGATTTCTTTCCTA
>CAUCYJ010000160.1:0-5829 GCA_958446945.1 uncultured Lachnospiraceae bacterium
ATACACGCCTCGCTTTTCTTCTTTTCTACCACATTATGCGGTTAAGCCATTTCTCATGCACGTTTACTAGTCTATTTTTCTGCATAAGATCTCTGACAATTCCATATAGTACTAAAAACATCATTTTAAAAGGAGCTTCTTCCATGAAACCTGCTTTCTTGAAAATTTCTCTTGTCCTGCTGTTTTTCTGTATGCTACTCCAGCCGGAGACAGTATTTCTCGGAGCCAGATCCGGACTTCTCCTATGGTTTGAAACTGTACTCCCTACATTACTTCCTTTTATCTTAATTTCTAACCTGCTTATACATACCAATGCTTTTTCTTACTTAACCCGCCTTTTCGGTCCAATCATACGACAGTTTTTTGGAACATCCGAAGAAGGCAGCTTTGCCGTACTGACAGGATTTCTCTGTGGCTACCCTATGGGTGCAAAAACAACGGCAGATCTTATCCGCTCCGGTCATATTACACAGGCAGAGGGAACTTATTTACTTTCTTTTTGTAATAATACGAGTATTGGATTTATTATGAACTACATTTTTTTCAATATACTGCAAAGAAAAGATCTGGCGATTCCCGGACTGTTTATTCTCTTACTCTCTCCGGTTCTTACAAGTATATTTTTTAGAATGTTTTATTATCGCAAATATCATCTGCGAAATTTCCAAAGTCCAAACTCACAAGCCAGAGCACCTCGCAGCTGTTCCATAAAATTTGATCTTTTGGATACCTGTATTATGGATAGCTTTGAAACCATTACAAATATCGGAGGATATATTATCCTTTTCTCTATTCTTCTTGCTCTCCTTCAAGAAAGCAGCATCCTTCCGCCATGTGTAAAACTGTTTCTTCCGGCTCTGGAAATGACAAATGGTATTTTACTTTTAACAAAAATGTTTCCGTCGTCGGATTTTCTTTTTCCCGCCGTGTGTGCTCTGACTTCCTTCGGGGGAATCTGTGCCGCCGCCCAGACAAACTGCATGATCCGCGGCAGCGGTCTTCGCATAGTACCTTATCTAATAGAAAAGCTGATCACCGCTTTGGTGACCAGCCTGCTTTGTTTGCTCTATTTACATCATATCCTCTGAAACGACACCGCCGAATTCAGATTCCAGACCATTTGAAGAACGTTCCGGAATCTCCAGCTCCTCACGGTTACGGTGTACTGTCTCATAACACTCCTGAAGAGAAGACACAAGACCATCATACTTTGTTGTATAGCTGTCCAGTGTATGCCCAATAATATTCTCTGCATTGGCCAGAAGGTCATTCGTGTACTGAATTGCGCCAATGCGGATATCATTGGCATCACTCGTAGCATTGTCAAGAATCTGCTGTGCCTGCTCTGTTGCTGCCATAACAATCTCGTTTGCCTGCGCGTAAGCCTGCTGCATAATCTCATGTTCGCTGACAAGTTCATTCGTATGTACCTGCGCCTGCTCTAACATACTGTCGGCCTTTGCCTGTGCATCTGCAAGAATCGCATCTTTGTTGGCAATAATCTTCTGATAGCGTTTAATCTCATCCGGTGTCTTCATTCTAAGTTCACGAAGCAGTTCATCCATCTGATCTTTATTTACAATAATCTTTGTTGTTGATAACGGCTGAAATTTACAGCTGTCAATATACTCTTCAATTTCTTCAATAATCTGCTCAATACGGCTGCTCATAATCTACACTCTCCTTTGTTCATTCATTTCACTTGTATCACAAAAGTCTACACTTGAAATTCCAATCATAACAGGATAATATACTCCTATCTTTCATATTCTAGCATGTTCTTCAGCAGAAAACAATGTCAATTCTTGATAAATTCCAGAAAAATATGTTTATTTGTCTTATAAACTTTTTCTTTTATCATCTGGTATCCGTATTCTTCCACAAAGGACAGATCTGTCTCCTTTGCTGCTTCCACAATGATCAGCGCATCCGGGCTTAGAAGACTGCTGTCTGCAATTTTTGCCAGAACCTTTCTCTCCCAGTCACATCTGTACGGCGGATCCAGAAAAATATAATCAAACTGCTTTTTCCCATCTAAAGCTGCAAGCGCACTGATCACATCCTGGATCATTACCACTCCTCGTTCTGTCAGAGACGTCCTCTTTAAATTCTCCCGGATACATTCGGCCGCTTTCGGACTGCTCTCAACGAACACAGCCTCTCTCGCACCGCGGCTTAAGGCCTCAATTCCAATGGCACCGCTTCCGGCGAATAGATCCAGAAAACTGCTGTCACATAAATATCCTGAAATCATATTAAACAGCGTTTCCTTAATCCGGTCTGTTGTAGGTCTTGTATCCATTCCTTCTACTGTCTTTAACACGGTCCTCCGTGCACTTCCTGAAATTACTCTCACGTTCTTTCCTCCGTTTCACTCTCACGCTATTATAAGGATTTTATGCAAAAAAGTCAATTATGGAAGCTGATAATAGGACGAATAAATATTCCGTACTTTTTTCGTGACGTACCCTTTCACACCCTTTGCCTGCACGTCTTTTACCATTGCTATCACTTCCAGCGGACGTTCTGTCTCTTCTGTAGTTGAGCATGCAAACCAGCCGTACTCTGTTGCTCCACTCTCTTCCTGACTTTGCTTCGTCTCAGCTGTTCCGGTTTTCCGCAGAGCATAAGACCGTCGATTTTCATGGCATGACCTGTTCCGTCCTCTCGCTCGATCACTTCTTTCATCGCATTTCGGATAATTTCTGCCGTATTCGGTGAAATCACCTGCTCTTTCCAATAAGTAGGCGTTTTAACGGTCATTAATACCGGTTGTATCATATTTCCGTCATTCACAAATGCAGAGTAGATAGATGCCATATGTATCGGATTCACAAGAATCTCTCCCTGACCGTAACCGCTGTCCGCCAGTTGAATCTCGTTATCAATTGTTTCTTTTGAACTGTAACTAGATGCTGTCAGTTTCAGATCAAATTCCATCGCTTCTCCAAAACCGAATTTTTTCAGTCCGTCAACCAGCGCATCCCCTCCCATCTGAAGCGCTGCTCTCGCAAAATAAATATTATCAGAATATACGAGCGCATTTTGCAGCGTTACCTGATCGCCATAAGCAGTCAATGTTGTCACAAAGTAATTTCCCCAACTTGCATCTTTCTGCCAGGAAAACCCAACATCTCCAAAATTTGCATTGGGATCCAGACTGTTACTGTCTACACCAATGGCACCTACAAGCAGACAAAAAAGCGCCTGCATAATGCAAAGCGCCTTTTTATTTTCAGATTGCCTGCTTTTCAAACATGACGGAAGCTTATTTGCCTGCCATCTGTTTTTCCTGCTGCTCGATCATTTTTTTCACCATATAACCTCCGACACTTCCGTTCTGTCTGGAAGTAAGATCACCATTGTAGCCTTCTTTTAACGGCACGCCAAGCTCGCTGGCTACCTCGTATTTAAACTTGTTTAATGCTTCTTTTGCTTCTGGTACAGATGTTCTGTTTGATGAATTATTTGTCATTTTTATACTCTCCTTTCTTTGTAACACTTCTGTTTTTGTTACAGTCCTATTATATGGAGAATTCAAAAACTTAAACTAGAAAATTTTAGCAATTCTTTCTTATCTTCCTCTCTTTGCATTTGGATAAATCCGATGCATTCTCTCATCCGGAAAACGTTCATCCAAACGCTGTTCTAACCGGTTAGCCGGAGTCGGATGCGCCAGCCTGTCATTATATCGATACAATGCCGCTGCGGATAAAATCATATTCCAAACCATAAAGACAATCGAAATTTTAATAAGGAGTTTTCCACATTTTACCGGAATCCTCTCAATCCAGCCAAAAAAAATTGGATAAAGAATTTTCAGCCAGACTACTGCTGCAATTCCCCAGAAGAAACAAAACAGCAAATTGATTCTTCCGCCGAGAGTAAAAGGCATCTTGCTATAATCCCAAAATACTGCTCCAAAAAACACCTCTATAAAAATACTGCAAATATATTCATAAGCGCCGCCTAAAATTGTCCCATAGAGAAAAATATAGCGATCATTTTTATCTTTATATTTATATAAAAATAAAGTCAAAAATACACATCCAAGTCCCCACACAATACTAAAAGGACCATACACCACACTGCTTCGGCTCATCCATCTTCCGGCTGTGATCCTGCAAAAAATCGTTTCAGTAATATCCCCAAGAAATGCACCGATGAAAAAAAGTCCAACCAGTTTGTCAAAACAACATCCTTCTGCAAAAATTGATGACGATTGCGTGGAATCAGTTGATCCTCCTGTTACAGTAGCTTCTTTTACATTTGGATAAGCCTTCTCGATTCGTTTTTCTACATATCCCGTTAATGCATTCCCCAAGTTCTTTGAAATCCGCTGTGCATAGCCGACAAACCGTTTTGTCTGAAGGGATTGTTTTAGTTTAAACACCGCAGCTATACAACAGATACTGTCAAAAATAACAATCATCCCAATCATCAGCCCGGCAATTAGCAAAATCTTGTCCGGAATCATATGAAGCAATGAAGAAATAAATGGATTCACAAACTTAATGCTGACAACCCCACTAAGTCCAAACAGAAACAAGTGTGAAAAGCGAACATAACCTTGGAATTGAAGACGGCTTTTACTATAATCCCACCACTTTGTGTTAAAGATTTTTTCCAATATTAAACCTGTCATTACAATAACAAAAAACGCAAGCACACTACTTCCGAGAAACAAGAAAAAGAAACGTTCTTTTAATTCCGGAAGAAAAATACAATAGAAAACTTCGATCACACCGTAAATAGGGCAAAGCGGAAGATTTAAAAATCCAGTATTAACAAATTCTTTTCTGCGAAATGCATTTGCAATTACCCCGGCAATCCATCCAATCAATGAGTAAAAAAGAAAAATCCAAAACAAATCTTCCCATGTGTAATACATCATGTCACCTCTTCTGTAAAATATATAAAAGATACTATAGCCAACGCCATGATAAATTGCAATGAGAATTTATGGAAGAAACAGATTATTTATAAATTGTTTATAGATTTTTTCGAATCCGCTCTGTTTCAGATAATAATTGCTCCATTCGTTTTGCAAGAAGACGATGGTTTTCTTTTTCCAGTGTCGGATCTTCTTTCCAAATGGTTCCTGCTGCTTCATTGGCATTTTGAAGAATTTTGGCATCCTGAAAGATATCTCCCAGCTTAAAGTCCATTACACCGCTTTGGCGAATCCCAAAAAGATCTCCCGGTCCCCGCAATTTCAGATCCTCATTTGCTATATAAAATCCATCATTCGAGTGATTTAAAATTTCAAGGCGTTCCTTTGTCTCCCTGGATTTTGATGCAGTCATAAAAATACAGTATGACTGGTGCTCTCCCCGGCCAACCCTTCCACGGAGCTGATGAAGCTGTGCCAGACCAAATCGTTCTGCATTCTCTACCATCATTACGGTTGCATTCGGTACATTAATTCCAACTTCAATGACGGTCGTTGATACAAGAATCCCTATTTCCCGTCTGGCAAATGCTTCCATAATCCGATCTTTCTCTGTCTGCTTCATTTTCCCGTGCAAATATCCGACTTTAATCTCATCTCCCAATGCTTCCTGCAGCACAGCCGCATAGTCAATAACATTTTCCGCCTCCATATGTTCGCTTTCTTCGACCATCGGACAGATTACATAACACTGACGTCCTTCCAGCACCTGCTTTTTCATAAACTGATAGGCTGTTTTTCGATATCCGGTATCCACTACGCAGTTTTTGATCGGAAGACGATTGGCTGGAAGCTCATCCACCGCTGAAATATCAAGATCACCATAGAGAATAATTCCTAATGTTCTTGGAATCGGTGTCGCGCTCATAACGAGAATA
>CAUCYJ010000161.1:0-5784 GCA_958446945.1 uncultured Lachnospiraceae bacterium
ATATCAATGCTTTCTCCCGGTGTTGTAACAGTGGTAACATCAGAACAGATTGCCGGGATTCTTCCCTGCAGAAGCGGAGCAAGTACAATCGTACATTTTGCTCCGGCAGCTGTATCCGGATGTCCTCCCTGTGCTCCTGTAATCACACCGTCAGACCCTACTACTACATTACAGTTAAAGTTTACATCCACTTCCAGCGCCGCCAGAATTACATAATCCAGTTTATTAACAAAGGAACCTTTGTTAAACGGATTTGCATACGCTCCCGCACTGATTCTGAAATGATTCGGATTCTTCACATTTTTGATCGCATCCAGGTCGAAATCCTGTGTATCCAGCAGACAGCGGACCATACCGCGTTCCAGAAGATCACACATAGGTTTTGTCAGACCGCCTACACCAAATCCCATCTTGATTCCACGATCTTCCATAATTTTGGTAAGAGAAATCGTAGAAGCAATCGAAGCACCGCCTACACCTGTCTGATAGGAAAAACCATCTTTAAAAAAAGGAGTATTGGCAACTACCTGTGTACAGTATTCCGCCATCAGAAGCTTTCTCTGATCTGTTGTCGGTTTTGCCGCTCCTGTTGCAATTTTTGCAGGATCACCGATTTCATCAACAACACATATATAATCCACTCTCTGCATCGGTATATGTGCCGGATAATTCGGAAACGGCACAAGACAGTCCGTAATCGCAACTACTTTATCTGCATGATTTCCATCAACATGAGAATAAGAAAGAACACCACAGTCTGCTTTACCGCCGATACCACGGCAGTTTCCATAATCGTCGCAGGTCGGTGTGCCGATAAATGCAATATCAATGTGCGCTTCGCCTGTAATTATGGCTCTTACACGACCACCATGGGAACGCATGATAGCAAGACCTTTCAGTTTTCCCTGTGAGATAGCTTCGCCGATCGCACCACGCACACCTGATGATTCAATATTGGTAACCGTTCCGTCTTCAATCATCGGAACAAGCGGAGCGTGTGCTTTTCCAAGAGAGCTCGCACAAATAGTAATGTCTTTCAGTCCCATTTTATGAATTTCTTCCATTACCATATTTACAACTTTATCTCCATCTCTGAAATGATGATGGAAGCTGACTGTCATTCCATCATGTGCTCCACATTTTACAAGAACATCATGAATGGAATCTGCCAGTTTACTCTCGGTGTTATTCATTATCGGTTTTACATTAGAACCTACTTTTTTAAATTCCACACCATCTTTATAATGATTGCCCTGGAATACTTCTTTTCCGGTAATTTTCAGAATTTGTTCCGGAATGTCTCTTCCTACTGCATTAATCATTTTACTGCACCTCCTTATACACGCCGGATGCCTTAGCCAGCTCCAGTGTACGTTTTGCACCATCATAAAATGCAATATCGATCATCTTGCCGTCTACGGCAAATACCCCGATGCCCTGTGCCTTCTTGGTTTCAATTTCATTAACAACCTTCTGTGCAAAGGTTATGTCTTTCTGAGATGGTGTAAAAATTTCATGTACAATATTGATCTGACGTGGATTAATAATAGATTTTCCATCAAACCCCATTAAGTGAATTCCTTCTACATCTTTACGGAAACCTTCCATGTTATCTAGATCTGTGTAAACAGTGTCAAAGCACTGTACGCCGGCAGCTCTCGCGGAAATCACCATCTGAGAACGGGCTCCCATCAGCTCAATTCCGGTACCTGTAATGTTGGTTTGAAGATCTTTTGTATAATCTCCGCCGGAAAGCGCAATACCAAACAATCTTTCAGAAGCAGTACAGATATCATAGGATTTCAGAACACCTTTTGCGGATTCAATAGCAGCCATGATCAAAACGCTTCCTTTCGGACGATCAAATTCCTTTTCAGCGGCTACAATCGCCTTTTCCACTGCTGCCACATCTTCCGGACATTCAGTTTTCGGAATACGAATGGAATCACAGCCACCTGCCACTGCACAGCGGATATCCTCTCTCCAGAGATCTGTATCGAGACCGTTGATGCGGACAACTCTTTCACATCCATGATAGTCCAGTGTTTTCAGCGCATGGTACAGGGAAAATCTTGCTGCGTCTTTCTGATTTTCTGCTACTGCATCTTCCAGATCCAGCATAATGGAATCCGGTTTATAAATATACGGGTCTTTAATCAGACTTGGTTTCTGAGCATTTAAGAACATCATGGTTCTTCTCAGACGTTTTTTATTTGGACAATTCATCTGATCGCACCTCCCCAGGGCAAATCCTTAAACTGCTGCACAGAACGATAGACAGCACCCTCAATACGGGCTTTGATGGTACAGTCTAATGCACCCTTGTCCACAATTTTGATTTTCACACTGTCAATATCAAGATTTTTTAATGTTTCCATTGTAACTTTTTTAATCTGATTTCCATACTGGTTCAGCACAGAACTTTCCAGTTCAAACTCGATACTGCCGTTTCCAGCCTCTACAGTAACCTGACAGTCACTGGATTCCAATGTTCCGGCTATTGCCGGCCTGATAATTTCCATGATAAAATCTCCTTTTCTTAATAAAACAGTCCGCCCAGATTAAAGAGGCCAAGAGCTGATAAAACAACATTCAGCAATACGTTTCCAACTGAAAGAAGAAACAGCTGTTTAAACATTTTGTTCAGCTCGTGATTAGTTGTTTCTTTTGCTGCAGAATAGGAAGACATGATAATCGCACCGCCTGTTGATAATGGGCTGATTGCTGCTGCAAAGGAAGTCGCTACAATTGCGGAAATCAATTCCACATAGTTTACACTGCCTGCAAAAGAGGCTGCTACATCTGCTGCGATCGGGAACAATGCCGGCATAACCACACCTGTTGTAGAACTTACCCAGGATAAAATACCGGAAGTTGCAGATAGGATCGGAGTTGCTGTTTTTTCATTCATCATTCCTGTCAGGAAATTTGAAATCAGTTCGATACCGCCAAGTGTGTTGATTACATTGATCAGTGTACCTACGCCACAGATAAATACCAGTGTTCCCCATGGAATGCTCTTAATGGCTTTCTTTTCATCTGCACATCCCAGAAGAATCAGTACTGCAGCTACAACAAAGGCAAAAAGACCTGTATCTAATTTAAATCCGATACAGCAAACTACCATAACAATAATGCCGATAATGGTATATCTCTGTTCACGATTAAATTTAGGAATTTCAGAAAACTTCAAAGGGTTGTCTGCTTTTACTTTATAACCTTTAAATGCCACATATAAAATCAAAGTAAAGATAAAACCGGAAATCAGTGTACTCAGAAACAGGTGCAGGCCAAATCCGGAATATCCTAACGGCTCAGAAAGACTTTTTGCAAGAACACCAGTCAAAGACAACGGTGATGCACATCCTGCATTCGCACCCAGTTTTGCATACAACGCGGTAGCAATTGGATTGATTTTCATTTCAAATGCAAGATACATTGCAAATGTAGTCATTAGGATTCCGGCTGCAATATGTCCCGGTCCGATTGCGGAAATAAAAGCGGACAGTACAAACATAAGGATCGGAATCAATACGGTATTTTTTCCTACAAGCGCTACAATTTTCTTTGAAAACAGTTCCAGCGTTCCATTATTCGACGCCATACCAAACAAAAAGGTGACACCAACAAGTGTTACAAACATAGAACTGCTGAAACCATTAGAGATTTCTTTTGCACTCATATCACCTATGGTACCTAAAATAAATGCTACCCCTAAAGAAAGAAAACCCAGATTAACTTTTTTAATAAATCCAATAGCAACAACCATCACCAATACGATCAAACTAATAATTGCAAGATTCATGATGAGCTCCCCCTATTTAATATGTGCGGTTCCGTCTATCAGCAGGTTTGCTGTACGGAATCCAAATGTATCTGCTACAACCGGCTCTGCGCCGTTTTCCTCATAATCTACGCCACACTCCAGAACACCGCTGGGATGTCCGATACGGATAAACTGTGTATCCACATTTTCAGAAAGCACCTGATTAACAACACTTCCCGGAACAACCGCAGCAGCTGCAGTACACATGGCCCCCGTCATGGCATAGCTTGGATGTGCTTTCTGCATAGACATCATTCGTGAAAGCAGATCAACGTTTTCTTTGGAAATAGAAACACCCTCTGCTGTCACATAATCTGCTGCCTCAGCAACAAATGTCATTTTCGGAATTCCTGGAGTTTCCCAGGCGGAACGGGTGTAATCTTCAATCAGACCAATCATCACAGCTGCAAGTCCTCTTACTGTTTCCAGTAAAGCAAGCTTATCCGCATCTGCATTTACTTCTTCCGGAAGTTCAAGACCTGTCATCCCCATATCCTTCGCTTTTACAAATACAAGCGGATTGGCTGCATCTACGATTGATACTTCTACTTTTCCAAAATTGGGAACCTCCAGAATATCCACTACATTTCCTGTGGGGAGAAGTCCGTTTCCAAGAGTTCCTGCCGGTTCAACAAACTTCAGTTTGATCGGAGCCGCTGTGCCCGGAACACCGGCAATGGCAAAATCACCATCATAAACCACACTGCCTTTTTCTGTCTGAACATCTGCAATAATGACTTTATTGGTATTTGTGTTAAAAATTCTTACCGGAGTTGTTCCCTCTTTTGTCTTAATAAGACCTTTTTCAATGGCAAATGGTCCCACACCGGAAGAAATATTTCCACAGTTTCCTTTATAACTTACCAGGTCCTTATCTACCGAAACCTGTGCAAATGTGTAATCCACATCCGCATCCTCTCTTGAGGATTTTTTTACAATTGCAACTTTGCTGGTAACGGACTGCGCACCGCCAAGCCCGTCAATCTGTTTTTTATCAGGGCTTCCCATCATGCTAAGAAGCAGGGAATCCCATTGGCTCTTATCTTCCGGAAGGTCTTCTTCCAGAAGGTAAACACCTTTACTTGTTCCTCCGCGAATAATCATAGCCGGAAGAAGGAATCTGTTTTTATTTTCATTGTACATTTTTTTTCCCCTCCCATGTCTATGCTTTATGAGCTTTGTTATAATTAATCAGAGAACCACATTGAATGATTTCTTTTTCTTCATCTGTCAAAGGTGCAATTGCAAGGGAAAGCTTCTTTATTTCTTTCCCGATTACATATGCCGGAATATCACTCAAGTCACCATCCAGTGCTTTTTTTATATCCGGGACAAAGATATAATCGTCGTCTTCAAAGTCAGGATTTCCATTCATGATAAACGGAATCATGCCCCAGTTGATCAGATTGGAACGATATCTTTTAGTTGCATATTCCACGGTAATATTTGCTCCGCCAAGAAGAACTCTCTGACAGGAAGCAGCCTGTTCTCTGGCACTTCCATCGCCAGGCTTTACAGCATAAATCGTACTGGAAAGATCAATTTTTTCTTCCTGAATTTCTTCAAATCCGGAAATATTTCGAATCCTGGAAATAATATCTGCAACTTCTGCCGGACAATTTCCTGCTTTTCTTGCCTTTTCATTTTCCATTACCGCTTTTGCTTTTCCCACATATTCCGGAACACGGCGACTTAGTGTAAATTCTGCAAGTCCCATCGGATTGGAACGGAAAGAACCTGTTTCACCGGAAGGGATCAATTCATCCGTAGTAGTAACCGGATCTGTAATATATGCACATACTTTCAGAAGCATATGGTCGTTTAATTCCGGAAGTTCCGGCCAGTCTTTAATGTTCGGTCCACAGATAACGGTTTCTTCTGAACACCCTTTGCCCACACCCTGGAACACACGATGCTGATATGCTTTTGGATCATAACGATATTCCGGACATTCAAAC
>CAUCYJ010000162.1:0-5666 GCA_958446945.1 uncultured Lachnospiraceae bacterium
GATTAGAGTATTTCGGCACACACCAGATTCCCTTAATCGCAGGATCGCTGCTTACTAATTTCTCTACAAGATCCATATCCGGTCCTGATTCTGTCATCGGAACATTGATCATCTCAATTCCAAAATATTCTGTAATTGCAAAGTGTCTGTCATATCCCGGAACCGGACATAAAAACTTCACTTTATCAAGCTTGCACCACGGCGTACTGCCCATAACGCCGTGTGTGAAAGAACGTGCAATGGTATCGTACATTACATTCAGGCTGGAATTCCCAAAAATAACAATATTATCCTTTGGCACTTCAATCATATCTGCAAGGAGCTGCTTCGCCTCTTTAATTCCATCGAGAACACCATAATTACGGCAATCCACTCTTTCTTCACAGATTAGATCTGAATCACTTGTTAATACGTCCATCATTCCCATAGAGAGATCTAACTGCGCCTTTGACGGCTTCCCTCTTGACATATCTAACTTGAGTCCTTTTGCCTTTACCTCTGCAAATTGTGCCTCTAATTCTTCTTTTAATTCCAGCAGTTCCTCTCTGCCAAGTTCTCTGTACGCTGCCATTGCGTATCCCTCCTACCTGATTTTCTTTTTCACTCCTTGCATCATACTAAATTTTTGACGTTTCGTCAATTGTTTCTTGCATTTATTTCTTGTTCTATTCGTATTTTTATGGTTTTTAACATATTTTTTGAAATATATTTACATTATTTATTCATTTTGTTTTCCAACATCCTAATCCACAAGATTTTTTCATTACCAAATTACATAATAAAACCTTGCACGAAGCTGCATACGCTCTTGTACGCTTCTCCTTGCAAGGTTTCTCGTTGCCGTTATTTCATTTTCTGCTATTTCACTAAGATATTATTTTTCAATCAAAAGAGATTTTCCTGTCATCTCTTTTGGCTGTTCCATTCCCATCAGTTCAATTAATGTCGGTGCAATATCTGCAAGACATCCACCTTCGCGAAGTCCATACTTCTCATCTGCATTGATTAAGATAAATGGAACCGGATTCGTTGTATGTGCTGTAAACGGAGCGCCTGTTTCTTCGTCAATGAGCTGCTCTGCATTTCCATGATCTGCACAAAGGAACATCTGTCCGCCCACTTCTTTTAACGCTTCCACTGTCTTTCCAACACATGCATCAACCGCCTCAATTGCTTTGATCGCTGCATTTTCCACTCCGGTATGTCCTACCATATCCGGATTTGCAAAGTTCACAATAATGACATCGTATGTTCCTGACTGAATTGCAGCAACCAGTTTATCGCATACTTCCGGCGCACTCATCTCCGGCTGAAGATCGTACGTTGCCACCTTCGGAGATTTAACAAGAATACGGTCTTCTCCTTCATTCGGCTCTTCTACGCCGCCATTAAAGAAGAACGTTACATGCGCATATTTCTCTGTTTCAGCAATACGTGCCTGTTTTAATCCATTTGCTGCAAGAAATTCCCCAAATGTATTTGTAATTTCTGTTTTAACAAATGCAACCAGTTTGTTCTCAATTGTTACATCATACTCTGTAAAGCAGACATAAGTTGTTTTTACGCGTTCGCCTCTGTCAAATCCTGTAAAGCTGTCATCACAGAATGTTCTTGTAATTTCTCTTGCACGGTCCGGGCGGAAGTTAAAGAAGATCACAGAATCCTTCTCCTGAATCATTGCTGTAGGAGCTCCGTCTTTCATAATCACAGTTGGAAGTACAAATTCATCTGTCTTGCCATTATCGTAAGAAGCCTGAATGGCATCTGCTGCAGCTTCTGCCGGAACACCTTCACCTTTCACCATGGCTTTGTATGCTAATTCTACTCGATCCCATCTGTTATCACGATCCATCGCGTAATAACGTCCCATGACAGTCGCTACTTCTCCTACTCCGATTTCTTTCATCTTCGCTTCCAGCTCTGTCACATACTCTTTACCGGATGCCGGCGGTGTATCTCTTCCGTCTAAGAAGCAATGTACATATACCTTTGAAAGACCCTGTCTTTTTGCCAGTTCCAGCAGACCATAAATATGTGTGTTATGACTATGAACGCCTCCGTCAGATACAAGTCCGAACAGGTGAAGCGCACTGTCATTTGCCTTTGCATTTTCGCAGGCAGCAAGCAGCGCTTCATTTTCAAAGAAGTCTCCGTCCTGGATTGCTTTTGTAATTCTTGTCAGATCCTGATATACAATCCGTCCTGCTCCCATATTCAAATGACCAACTTCTGAATTCCCCATCTGACCTTCCGGAAGTCCCACTGCCATTCCACTGGCATTTCCTTCGACAAACGGATAGTCTGCCATTAATTTATCCATAACCGGAGTTGCAGCTTCTGCCACTGCATTTCCCTTTGTTTCTGTATTTAATCCGTAACCATCTAAAATCATCAATACTGTAGGTTTTTTACTCATCATATTCTCTCCTTCTCTGGTACTTTGAATATATGCTCTTTCCAGAGTTCATTTTACATGATTTTAAAATGGCTTGCAAGTTATATTCTTAACAATTTTGATACAAAACAAGGGATTCATATGGGCGAAGTGTCAAATGTGCTGCTATCTTGGCATCTTCATAATTTGCAATCAGAAGTTTGGCATTCTCTGCGGAAAATTCTTCCGGCACTTCATAGGACAGCTCTTTTTCTGAAAAATTACATATAACAAGAAGCCTTTCTTCTCCCAGTTTTCTTTCATACACAAAGAGATCCGGATCTTCCGGCAGTAATAATTGGTATGTACCATATGGAATGATATCGTACTCTTTTCGCAGTCGGATCAATTCCTTATAAAAATAAAATACTGAATCTTTTCTGGACAGCTGTTCTTTCGCGTTGATTTCTTTATAGTTCGGATTAACCATGATCCACGGTGTTCCTGTTGTAAATCCTGCATGCTCACGGTCGTCCCACTGTACCGGTGTTCTTGCGTTATCACGGCTTCTGCAGCGAAGGTAATGCAGCAT
Source organism: uncultured Lachnospiraceae bacterium (assembly GCA_958446945.1). GTDB lineage: Bacteria > Bacillota > Clostridia > Lachnospirales > Lachnospiraceae > UBA9414. Next base: position 2,967 of record CAUCYJ010000162.1, read on the forward strand.
TTCATCCGGTGTAACACTTCCGCGCCCTACTTCTTCCTCATATGCATTCAGACTTTCAATATCTCTGTAATCTTCCAGTTTTTCAAACGGAACATTTGTCATGCCAAGTTCTTCTCCCTGATATACATAAGGAGTTCCCTGCATCATATGGAGACAGACTGCCAGTGTTTTGGCGGAATACTCCCGAAACTGCGGCGAATCATTGCCAAGCCTTGATACCATTCGCGGCTGATCGTGATTGCACCAATATAGACTGTTCCATGCCTTTCCTTCCAGACCGGTCTCCCATCTGGACATTACCTCTTTCAGTTCCCGCAGATCGATCTTTTTGTCTGTCCATTTCCCAAGCGGTCCATTGGAAGATAGACCTGTATGTTCAAACTGAAAGACCATATTTAGCTCTTTTCCGTCCAGGGATGCATATTTTGCTGCCTGTTCTACCGTTGCTCCCGCACATTCTCCGACAGTCAAAAGATCATATTTGGACAGCACCCGCCGATTCATCTCCTGCAAATATTCATGTACATGCGGTCCGTGGACACTGTAAGGTCCGTAACTGCCGTAAAGAGCTCCCGGAGCTTTCGGTCCATCCGGAAGTTCCGGCACTTTCGAAATCATGCTGATTACGTCCATTCGGAAACCGTCAATTCCCTTCTGACACCACCAGTCCATCATATCAAATACTGCATCCCGCACCTTCGGATTGTCCCAGTTCAGATCCGGCTGCTTTTTGGAGAATAAATGCAGATAATACATATCTGTTGTTTTATCATACTCCCAGGCGGATCCGCTGAAACAGGAACCCCAGTTGTTCGGTTCTTTTCCGTCCTTACCTTCCCTCCAAAAGTAATAATCCCGATATGGATTCTCTTTCGACTTGCGGCTTTCTACAAACCACGGATGTTCATCAGAGGTATGATTTACAACAAGATCCATCACAATCCGGATTCCACGCTCATGCGCCGCTGCCAGCATCCGGTCAAAGTCTTCCATTGTCCCGAATTCTTTCATGATTCCCCGGTAATTGCTAATGTCGTACCCATTGTCATCATTTGGAGATTCGTACACCGGAGAAAGCCAGATTACATCAATTCCCAATTCCTTTAAATAATCCATTTTAGATGTAATACCATTCAAGTCACCAATCCCGTCTCCATTGCTGTCACAGAAACTGCGCGGATAAATCTGATATACTACCGCTTCTTTCCACCATGTCTTTTCCATCGTTTTCTTCTCCTTCATTCTGATTTTATCAGTTATAGGTTTTACGTTAAACTTGTTTTGTAAAAATATGCAGGCTCTTTCAAAAAAGCCCGCATATTTTCTTTCTGCTATTGTTTTATCACACTCGTTTTGAACTGTCAATAAGTGTTTTCACAGATTCCCTCTCTACAATCCGCACAGGCAGTCTGATATCTTTTTCTTCGACTATTTCACCGCGAATCTGCCGCAGCAGCTGCTGTACCGCCAGAATTCCTTTTTCCGGAACTCCCTGATGAATTGTTGTAAGACGCGGCGAAGAAAAATGAGACATTAAAATATCATCAAACCCAATGATTGACAGTTCTTCCGGAATCTTAACGCCTCTATGCCGAAGCATGTCCATCAGTGCAAGGGCATAATAGTCCGAACTGACAACAATTCCGGTAAAATTTCTCAGCCGCTTCAAATCTTCTCCAAATACGACCATCTGCTCACTCCACATAAGCCCTTTCTCCATGCACGCCCTGCGAAACCCATGCAGACGAAGTCCATCCGCACATCGATCGGCTTCCCTTTCTGTAATCCGATGTTCTGTTGCAAATCCAATGCGGCAGTGGCCATGCTCCAGAAGATATTTTGCTGCCACATATCCTCCTTCTTCATCCTCGGTTCCAACATTGACATACTGTTTTTCATGGAAAAAACAATCGGTAAACACAACCGGAATCTGCAGCCATTCTTTCAGCAAATCACAAAAATCCATTCCCAGTCCGACGGTAATGATGCCATCCACATTCCAGTTTGCCACAAGATTTTTAATTTCTTCCGGAGAATCCGAAGCATACAGCATCATGTAATAACCATTCAAACGGATTTCCCTTTCCATTGCCCCTATTATCTCGGCTGTGAACGGACTGTGAAATGTTCCGTCTTTCGCTTCCCGGTAACCGTGGATAATCACCCCTATAATTTTCGATTGATTTCGCACAAGCAGTCTGGCTCCCATATTCGGAATGTAATGCATTTCCTTCATAATCTGTTGAATCTTTTCAATAGTTGCCGGAGAAACTCTCCCTGCATTGCCGTGAATCACATTGGAAACTGTTGTGACACTGACTCCGGCCGCTTTTGCAATATCCTTAATTGTTGTCATATTGTTTTCTCCACTCCTTGTTTAATCTTCCCGCATCACTCGTTTCTCTGTCATATAAGTAATCAGAAAATACCCTCCGTAAATCAATACAATCACTCCTGCTGTCGGAAACAGAGAGGAGCCCATATTCACATATCCCACCGTTCCAAGCAGAAATTGTGCAAACTGAATTCCAAATACCGAATGAATCATTGCCAGAAGCAGGGGAAGACCGAAAAATATCGCTGTCTGCTGCAGCATGGAATGATGAATCATCTTCTCATCCACTCCAATCTTTCGAAGCATCTCATACCGTACTTTGTTATCCAGGTGGTCGGATAATTCTTTGAGCGCCAACACTGCTG
>CAUCYJ010000163.1:0-5594 GCA_958446945.1 uncultured Lachnospiraceae bacterium
GTCTCATTCGTCGGTACAAACTGAAAAGACAGATAATTGCCGAGCGCTTTCTCGTTAAACACCTTGTCAAAATGCGGGTGTTCTACAAAGGATTTGATCTCCGAGCCAAACAGCAATGTCCCATTCATCTGCGCATAGTAAAATGGTTTAATTCCAAACATGTCGCGGGCGGCAAACATTTTCTTCTCTTTGCAGTCCCAGATTACAAATGCAAACATTCCCCGAAGCCGCTTCAAAAGCAGTGTTCCCCACTCCTCATATCCATGCAGAAGCGTCTCGGAATCTGTATTGGTCTGAAATACGTGCCCAGCCTCAATCAGTTCCCTGCGCAGTTCCTGATAGTTATAAATCTCTCCATTAAATACAAGTACTTTGCTCTTATCTTCATTGTACAGCGGCTGATCTCCGCTCTCTGTAATATCAATAATACTTAAACGGCGAAAACCAAGAGCCACTTCTTCGTCACAGTACATTCCGGCACTGTCCGGTCCGCGATGAACGATCGTATTCATCATCGATGTCAGTACCTGTTCTTTCTCATCCAATTTTCCGACAAATCCGGCAAATCCGCACATATTCAATCTCCTTTATTCCCTGACCGGGTTTTTATCGTACTATAATATTATACCCTTGTCCGATTGTCAAGACAACTGTTTTTTGACCAGATATCCAAGTTCCTTCAGTTCTTCTTCAATACTGTCAAGCACATCCTCTGATTCTGCCAAAATCGTGTGATAGTGATGTCCGGATGTAATATGGCTTAACGGAGCAGAGCCGCCATTTTGAATCTCACCTAAAAATTCTTTTACCTGACGCCTCGAACTCAGATGCATCTCTGCACGCAATTCTCCATATACCTCATGCCGTATAAAGATGTCTTCTACTGTTCCGCCGCAGTCCACAATGGCATAGAGTTCTTCTGCGATTTCTTTTTCTGTATGTTTCACTTCGAAAATACGCCTGACGCGCTGTCCTGACGCGCACAGATACCCTCTGTTCGTCGAAATGATCTCGCAGTCTGCTGCTCTTAAAAGGGCAATATCCTGCACAACAACCTGTCTGCTGATTCCGAACAGCTCTGCCAGTCTGGAGCCGGACAGCGGCGCATTGCTTTTCCTGATACAGTCAAGCATTACCTTTCTTCGTTCTTCTCCATTCATACTGCTTTCCTCCAACCTGTCTATTCAATCGGATGAAGATGTTTTAGAGAAACATCAAGGATTGGCGCAGAATGAGTCAGTGCACCGCTGGAAATATAATCCACACCCACTTCTTTCAGCATTGCAATCTTTTCTTTCGTTACATTTCCAGAGCATTCTGTCTCTGCACGGCCGTCAATAAGACGAACTGCTTCCTTCATTTCTTCTACACTCATATTATCAAGCATAATAATATCTGCTCCGGCCTCGACAGCTTCTTTTACCATCTCAAGGTTTTCTGTCTCAATCTCAATCTTTCTTACAAACGGCGCATACTCTTTTGCCATAGCCACCGCTTCTTTTACCCCTCCGGCAGCTCCGATATGATTATCTTTCAAAAGAATTCCATCCGAGAGATTATAGCGGTGATTCCTCCTACTTTTACTGCATATTTTTCAAAAATACGCATATTCGGTGTTGTTTTTCTCGTATCAAGCAGCTTTGTCTTGCAATCTGCAAGGAGCGCTACCGTTTCATGTGTGTATGTGGCAATTCCGCTCATGCGCTGCAAATAGTTTAAAGCAACCCGCTCGCCGGATAACAGCACCCGGATATCTCCGCGCACAATTGCCAGAAGCTGCTGATTTTTCACTTCATCTCCATCTTCGCAGAAACGTTCAATCTCCACGGTTTCATCCAGCAGTTCAAATACACGGGCAAATACATCCAGCCCTGCAATCACTCCATCCTGTTTACAGATCAGCTCCACTTCTCCTTTGCAGGCATTTCGCATCACTGCATTTGTTGTAATATCTTCACTCGTAATATCTTCTGCCAATGCCTGCAGGATCAGATGATCCGCATTGACCTTCATTGTAATCTGATTATACATGCTCCTTTTGCATCCTTTCCATCTCATTTAATATCATCGTTTTATATGTTTCCCGAAGCGCATCTGCGTCTTCATAACAGCTGAAATCTATGATTTCATTTTGTTGTACTTCCTCTAATCCGTTCTTCTTTTCAGCCAGTTCCCCGATATGTTCTGCAGCGCTTCTTGAAAATACAAGACTTTCCAGAAGCGAATTGCTTGCCAGACGATTTCTTCCATGAACACCATTGCAACTCGTCTCCCCAACTGCATATAAATTTTCCATAGATGTCCTGCTGTGTTCTGTATCTACCCAGATGCCTCCCATAAAATAATGCTGTGCCGGAACAACCGGGATGCACTCATTCAGCACATCATATCCTTCCTCCATGCACTTTTCTCTTATATTAGGGAAATGGCTGCAGATCATCTCTTCTCCAAGCGGTCTCATATCTAACCACACATGTTTTGTTCCGTCCTTCTCCATCTGTTTTCGGATCTCGCCTGTAAGAATATCCCGCGGAAGCAGTTCATTTGTAAAGCGTTTCCCATCTGCACCGTACAAAAGGGCGCCTTCTCCCCGAACAGACTCAGAAATTAGAAATCTTCTCCCCAGATTTTTCGAATATAATGTTGTAGGATGGATCTGTACGTAGTCAAGATGCTCCATCTTCAGTTCATGTTTCAACCCGATAGCCAACGCATCTCCTGTAATGTGCCGGAAATTCGTCGAATGTTCATAAAGCCCCCCAACACCGCCGCAGGCCAGAACAGTATAATCTGATCTTACCGTATAGAAATCTCCCTTTTTATCCCGCAACACAACTCCAAAACAGCGATTTTTCTCTGTGATCAAATCCACCATACAAGTATATTCCAAGAGCGTTACATTTTCCCTGGACTCTACATGGGCAAGCAATGTACTTGTAATCTCCTTACCAGTCACATCTGCATGAAACAAAATACGAGATCTTGCATGTCCCCCTTCTCTTGTGTAATTCAACTCTCCATCCTTTTTCGCAAATGCCACTCCATATTCAATCAACTCATTTACAACACTTCTGGATGAGCGTATCATTTTATCTACAGAAGTGCGCCTGTTCTCATAATGACCAGCCTTCAGCGTATCTTCCATAAAACTGTCATAATCATTTTCATCATGCAGAACACAGATTCCGCCCTGCGCCAGAAAAGAATCACTCTTATCCGCCTCATCCTTTGTAATGCACAGTATTTTCATTTTCTCCGGAAGATGCAGCGCACAGAACAATCCTGCCGCCCCGCATCCAACGATGATTACATCATATGTCTTTTCCATTTCCTTCCACCCGTCTTTATTTTGCCAACTCAAGCATTCTGGTCAAAGGCTGTTTCGCCCGCTCCATTGTCATCTTATCAAGCTGCACCTCATTTGTCTCATGCAGAAGTACGTCATAAATCTTCTCCAATGTAACAAGTTTCATTCCCGGACAGTCTTGATGAATATTAATCGGATAAAATGCCTTATCCGGATTCTGTTTCTTTAATTCGCAGAAAACTCCTGCTTCTGTTCCAATCAAAAACTCTTTCTGCTCACTGGCAGATGCGTACTTGATAATTCCGGAAGTGCTTCCTGCATACTCTGCCAGATCCACGACTTCTTTCGCACATTCCGGATGAACAAGAAATACCGCATCCGGATGTTCTTCTTTCGCTCTAAGCACATCTTCTTTTCGTATCTGACGATGAATCGGACAATATCCGTCATTAAAAATAAATTTTTTCTCCGGAACTTTCTCCGCCACATGCTGTCCAAGATGCTGATCCGGAATAAAATAAATATATTTATTCGGCAGGGCACGCACAATCTTCTCCGCATTTGCAGAAGTTACACAGACGTCTGCCTGTGTCTTTAAGTCTGCCGTAGAATTAATATAACATACAACTGCCACATCTTCATACTGCTCTCTTACCATACGAATCCGTTCCGGGCTTGCCATATGTGCCATCGGACAATCTGCCTGCATATCCGGAAGCAGTACCTTCTTTTCCGGATTCAGAAGCTTTGCGCTTTCTCCCATAAATGAAACGCCGCAAAGCACAATGATATCTGCATCTGTTTTCGTTGCCCGTTCACTTAAATAATACGAATCGCCAATATCATCCGCAATTGCCTGTACCTCGTCCGGCACATAATAATGAGCCATGATCACAGCATTTTTCTCCTGTTTCAGTTTTAAAATCTTTTCCTTCAACGTTCCCATATTCCGAGCCTCCTTTTTATCATTCCCACGGATTATACACCAAAACTTTACAACTGACAAGACAGTTATTGTACTTTTATCAATACGAATGATTTCAGGGCAATTTCCCGAAAAAAACAACAAAATAGGATACGGTGACTAATCTCCTTCCCCTCAGTCTAGTAAGTAAGAGGACTTAATGCCGTTCAGCAGATAATCAGCTTTACAGGTATCCATTATCTTCTGTGTGCCTTGCATGGCACACCACTACCGCGCATACGTATTCTGTGATAGAGCCACCCATTGATGTATCGGCAAGTGTGGTCCAGCTTCGCTAGATCACACCACATAAAAATGGTAGCTCACTGGTTACTCAGTGCGCTACCATCTTTCAGTACTTTTATATTTTAGTAATAAATATCTTCAAGAATAAACAAGAAATAGTTATCAAGTCCTTCTCCTGCTGTTGCAAAATCAGCTGCAACTGCCATATGTTCTTTCGAGAATTTATTTAAAAATTCTACACTACGTACATCTTCTGGTTTCAGATTGTTGTCATGCATATATTTGGCAAGTTCAACCTGGAACTGTGGAGTATAAACCTGAGATGGCATTGCCCATCCTGATAATTTTCCTGTCATACCAGCATCTTTTGCTTTTTCAGTAATCATATCATTAATTTTTGTATAATCTCCAAGATCTTCTGGTGTAATTTCCAAATTAAGAACTGTTGGATATGCCTGTGTTGGTGTTGGACAACTTATTCTCAAGCCCACCTCTGTGCAGGCTTTTTCATTTAGAAATTCTGTAAAAATCAAACTTGCCTATAAAGTAAAAAACATCCCAGAGTAACCTCCGGAATGTCTTTATTCGTCTGCCATAATCATCTGCCAATGGATTTTCAGAAGATACTGTCTCATTAAATCTCGCTCAGATGCTCCTGATCGATCATCTTCACACCTTCTCTTGTCAGCACTTCTACTGCCTTCTCATTGTCTTCCACACGGAAAATCATATAGGCTATCTCCTGCGTTTTATGGTGAAACGCATATGTATATTCAATATTAATATCGTTATCTCCAAGAATTGTCAAAATACGGTACAAATATCCCGGCTCATCCGGTACCGCCACTGCCAGTACCTTTGTAATGGAAAATACATACCCTTCATCTTCCAACATATGCACCGTCTCATAAGTATCATCTACAATTAGTCTGAGTATTCCAAAATCTCTCGTATCTGCGAGTGACAGTGCCCGTATATTAATATTATGCTTACACAGCACCCGAATAAATTCAGCCAGCTTTCCCGCTGTGTTCTCCACAAATACTGAAATCTGTTTTACTGTCATGTCCTTTTCCT
>CAUCYJ010000164.1:0-5519 GCA_958446945.1 uncultured Lachnospiraceae bacterium
CACAAATTCACTGGTTAATTCAAATTTTTTCATCTTGATTTTCCTCCTATTTTCGTTTATCCTGTAATTGGATTATTACATGAGCGCTTAATGGTTTGCAGACCGTGCGCTCTTTTTTATTGGGTGGGTAATGTCAATAAACTTCAATTCTTCCAGTCCTTTCTTTTCTTTCTTTGGAAACGGAATGATACCCCCCATCGGCTCACTTTTCTTTTCGTATTGCTCGATTTTTCCGTGCTTATTAAAAAATCCTAGAATGCTCATGCTTGTCCACCTCCTTTCTCAATTCCTAAAAGCTTATCAAGCTTATGTTGCCAGATAAAATACTCCCAGGTACTTCTTACTCCTTTTTTTGGCGGATATGCTTCACCTAAATCCCAGATTCCCCGCTGCATCTTAATCCTTACGCAGTGCGCGGAACATCCGATCTGTTTCCCTGCTTCTTCTGGGCTTAACCTTTTTGCCATGTGGCACCTCCTTTCTTGCAAATACGGTGCACGGATACATCCTGCTGCTCTCAAGGCAGTTATTGTATTTCCTGCAATCTTTACAAGTCATATCTACGCCGCCTTACTCAGAAACTTATTAATAAAGTACTGCTGCCCTTTTCCAGTCACTTTCGGAGTGCGCGAAATCTTATTGCAGCCATTCCCATCAATATGTACTGACTCTTTGATCTCAAACAATCCCATGTCCATACTCTTCTGCGTTGGTAAGTTCCAATCACTGCCCTTTCTTTTAATCAGGTAGCCATTTTCTCGCATCCATCCAAATAACCTCTGCGCTCCAATATCTACACCATTCTGACGTAAGATTTTGGCTAAATCTCCGACAAGGATAGATGTATTCGCTGTTGTGATAGCTTGTCCTAAGATTGCGTGCGGTTTCATCTCCTCGATCTGCGCTGTCTGCTCTTCGATGGTCTTCTGGGCTTCTAATACTGCCAGAGCAAGGAGTTCTTTGCCTTGCGGAACATGTTCTTTTATGATGTTTTCCATCTCGTGAAAACGGTCGATATATTGTGCGGTAAATTCCGTTCCTTTAACTCCTGTAAGTTTGTGTGCAATAAATTCGCAACCTTTCTTTGTGATTAAGTAACACGGCACTGTTTTATTCTGCGCTGTTGTATAAGTGGATTCCGTAAAGAAATCGGTGTGTCCAATCTTGGACTCTCCTAATTGTTCAATATAATCTCTTATATCTCTCATAAGTTTGTTGTGGGCTTTTCCCACCATTTCAGCCACTTCTCTACTGTCTAATTTTTGTTCTAATTCGTTCATGCTTACCTCCTATTTATCCTGCTTTTCTTGTTTCTTTTAAAAATGCAGATGCGGCCATCGAAATGATTCCGTCGATTTTCCCCTGCACTCGCTCTGGGAACTTATCCCAATTTTCTGCGATTACTTTAAAATCTTCGAGCCTTTTCTCTTCCTGCTCTTTTGTAATTTTTTCTACTACTTCACTCATGCTGTCACCTCTCTTTCTTTTGTTTTATTGCCATTTGTTTACATATCTCCTATACTATAGATACAGGACACTGCCATGTCTGAGTATCACGAAAGGAGTAATCTTATGAGACGTTGTAATTCACCTTTTAACGGAAAGCGATTTGTTTTAAACAAAAACACTGGAGAAATTCACGATCTAGACCGCGAAACACCGCAATGTCAAGTCGATGAAATAAAACCAGAACATGTTTTTAACTGCGACACTTATACAGAAGCTGTGATTTTTGCTTCCATGCTTGCTGTAAACAGAAACGGTTGTGCTTACTGCATGCCTGAAAACAATAGAGGATAATCACTTTCTTGAGCTGCTTCTAATGTATGTCGCAGCTCTTCCTCTGAAATTTCCTTTTTTAAAGCGTCTTCCAGCCTTTCAGGCGTTTTAAATTCTTCCGCCAACGCAATGATCATCTCGCTGAATTCTCGTTCAGCACTAATAGCTTTTAAAAGTTCGAAATTATTTACAACCCTTTTTCTCTTTCGATTTAAAAATCTTTCTACAAATTGCCATCCTTGTGATTCTTTCAATTCTTCCCACTCTTTTTCGGGAAGCTCAAAAGATATTGCTGCGATGGATTCTCCTCCTAAAAATGTTTTGTGTGTGCAAAAAATTTCATGCATCTCTTCACTACTCCTTTCCTTTTATCACTGTCCTCTGCATCTTCCCGGCTTGGAACGGGCTTCGGCTGCATTACAGCGCCGGAACGTGTCCGGCTTATATTTCGAATCCAAATGATATAACACATTCACCTTCTGAATTCATAATGTGCTTTTTAGCTTCTTCCTTTGTGTCATACCAAAGAACATATTCATCATTAATATTCTGCACCGTATGTAATCCGTAACCTTTGCAAAAAGCGTAATATGACACACTGGATTCTCCAAAACAATTAACATATATACTTGCAACGCAATATTTTACTTTCCACATGTTCTTCCTCCTTCTCCCCGTAGCCGATAGGTCAGCATTAAAATTAAATATGTAATAATGCGACTTGTTCCAAATTATTTTCTTTTATATAAGCAAGAACATCTTCTTCCGTCCCCGCTACCACTGTCGCTGTACATCCTTTTGTAACTTTGTCTAAATGGTAGAAATCTTCGTTATTTCTTAAAAAGAAGTTCGATTTTCCTTTCATGTAATGCGTTGCGCATTCGCCTTTTTTCATTGTTCTGATTACCATATCTAAAACTGTCATTTCTATTTCCTCGCTTTCGTTTGTGTTGTTTATGAGATTATTGTATATCACAAAATCAACATTGTCAATACATTTTTTGTTGCTTTTGTGATATTTTGTTGTTTATGAGATATTGACATTAGAGTTATTTACGTGTATAATTACAGATGAGAAAAGAGGTGAGTACCGCATGAAAGAGCGACTGAAAAAGTTGCGTAAAAACTTAGATTTGACTCAACAAGCTTTCGCCGATAAGATAGGAATGAAGCAAAATACTATCGCACAATACGAAATGGGGCGAACTACCCCGAGCGATGCTATTGTTTTTTCTATATGTAGAGAGTTTGGTGTGAATGAAAAATGGCTTCGTAACGGTGAGGGAGAAATGTTTATAAAGTCTACCCCATACGACAAGGCTTATAACCGTTTCGGTTACATAATGGAGAACTCTTCTCCATCAAAAAAAGCAGCTCTTTCCATATTATTAGAACTGCTTTACAGTGTCCCTGATGACCAATGGGATATGATTATGGATCAATACAATGAAATTAAAAAGGAAGGCTAGATAGCCTTCCCGAGCACTCCACGGATTAAGTGGTAGATTTTAAGAATCTGAGTGTCTTCTAATTTGTCAATTAATTCGTGTAAGTGTTTTCTGATTTCTGTTGTATCCATTATGTATCCCTCCGCGCTTTTCGAACAAACTTTCGAAATTCCTTATTGAAATATTACTACACTTCAAAAAATATTTCAATAGATTTTCCGAACATTTGTTCTGTTATTTATAGGAAAATTTTTCCTATCTATATAAGTAAACAAAGCAACGCGGGGAAACTTATGCGAAACATGGAAATCGTCCCAGATCTGGGACACTTATTTGTATGGGGAATCGATAAGGTCGAAAATTCGCACCTTTAAGCCTTTGGCAAGAATTTCCAGTGTATCCGCCGATGGTGATACTGTACCATTTGCAATGCGGCTGATCGTAGACTTGGATATGCCAGTCATAATCGAAACTTGCCGAGTAGATAGGTTTTTATTTAACATGATCTTATCGAGTAATATCTTCATATTGCAATTATAAAATACAAAACATTACAGGTATACTGGTAAAAAATGGAAAAAGATATAGATGCTTCGGTGTTTATATAAATGTGGCGTTACAAAAGAAACATTTGCAGGGGAAAGAGAGAGGAAAACAAAAATGAAAAAGAAACTTGTAGTATTGTTATTGGTGGCAACTATGTCATTATCTGTTGTAGCATGCGGAGGAGAGAAAAATTCTGACACAAACGCAGAAAACATCTCGAAAAACGAATCGATTTCAAATGCTTCAAAGAAGGAAGTTGCTGAGAAAAAAGAACCTATGCCTATAGTTTTAACCGAAAGCGGATATACAGTCAGAGATGACGGCTTTGGAAATGTTTATGTTAATTATGCAGCAACCGTTAACAACCCTAATAAAGATCTTGCTGGAACTTTTCCGAAAATAATAGCTACCGCAAAAGGAGCCGACGGAACAATCGTGGGAACGCAGGAGCAAACACTTTTCAATATAGCACCTGAAGATACATTATCATTCGGGAATTTAATTGATTGCAATGGAGTTAAACCTGAAAGCGTTGAAATTTCTGTGGAATGCCATGATTTTATACCGGGCGATTCTGATGGTGTTGTGAATTCATCTGTATTTTCTGTTTCCAATACTTCTGAATTACCAGGGCAATATGGTGATGTTTCATATACTGGAGAAGTTGAGAACACCGGACAAGAAGATGCCACTTCTGTCGCTCTTACATTGATATTGAAAAATAACGGTAACATTGTTTACGGAGCTACGACATTTACAGACAACGTTCCGGCTGGTTCAAAAAAAGCATTTGAATTTTCGGAATACAACATTCCTGAGCATACAGAATTTATCATTTCTGCACAAGCATGGTAATTTGAATATATAAACAAAAAACCGCCCCTGCGCCAACAGGAACGGCTTAATATACACCCGAAGATGTACGACATGATTGCAAATATATTGTATCATCTTCGCAACAGTTTAACAATCAGAACATGCATTCTTTTTGTTAGCTGTTATTTTTATACCAAAAAGGAGATGAATCTATGCCGAAGAGAAAGAAACACCCAAAATTACCAAATGGATACGGCTCCATTAAGTATCTCGGAAAGAACCGCCGGAATCCTTATGCTGTGCATCCACCAGTTACCGACTACACAGATGAAGGGGTCCCGATTACTCCAAAAGCCTTATGTTATGTGGACGACTGGATGAAAGGATTTATCGTCTTAACATCATATAAAGCCGGCACATACACGAAAGGGGACGAAAGGGATATAGACCTGCCTAGTGACCAGAAAAACCTTGAAATCATCGCGCAGCGCTTACTGTCTGACTATAACAAAGCACAAGGAATTGTGGAAGAAGAAAAAGCGCCAGAAAAGACTTTTGCAGAAGTGTATAAGGAGTTTTGGAAGTATAAATTTGAAAATGAAAAAGGAAAGAAATTATCTGAATCAAGCAAACGATCAATCCAGGCAGCCTTTAAAAATGTCTCAGATCTCCACGATCGCCCTTTTAGAGATCTAAGACATGATGATCTTCAATCTGTCATAGACAACTGCCCTTTAAAGCACTCCTCTTTGGAGCTAATCGTACATCTGTTTAGACAAATGTATGCTTACGCAGACATCTATGAGTTATGCGATAAGGACTACTCTGCACATGTAAAAATTAACAAAGAGGATGATGATGAAAGTGGCGTTCCGTTTACCGACAGTGATCTTAAAATATTATGGGATCACAAAGATGATGAGATTGTAG
>CAUCYJ010000165.1:0-5509 GCA_958446945.1 uncultured Lachnospiraceae bacterium
AAAATCATAACCTGTCACTTCTACAGTAATTCTTAAAATATGATTTTCGACATACAAACAGCCCGCCTGCTGTACTATTTCATTCACAGGCGAACTGCTCTGAAACTAAATCTGTTACATTATTTAGCAAGGTCTTCCCATGTAGTAGTCTCGCCTGTGTATACAGCCTTTACCTGATCGCTTGTAAGTTCATCAACATCATTGTCTTTGTTTACGATAACTGCGATACCATCTCTTGCAATAACTGTAGCTGTAAGACCAAGGTCTTTCTCTTCATCTTTCAGGTCACGGGATGCCATACCGATATCTGCTGTTCCTTCTGCTGCCATGTTTACACCTGTTGTGGAATCACTCTGCTGAACTTCTACAGTTACGTCTTTGTTTACTGCTTCATAGCCTTCTGCAAGTTTCTCCATAACCGGTGTTACTGAAGAAGAACCTGCAACTACTACTTTACCGGAAACTCCGTCTGCTGCTTCATAAGCCTTAGCATCTGCTGCTTCTTTGATATATCCGTTGTCCTCTACGATCTTCTGTCCGTCAGAGCTCATAATGTAGTTTACGAAATCCTTTGTTGCATCGCTTTCTTTATCAGATGTAAGGATGTTGAATGGACGTGCGATCTTGTAAGAATCATTGGAAACATTATCTACAGTAGCTTCTACGCCATCAATCTTAACTGCCTTTACTGTATCATCCAGAGAACCAAGTGAGATATAACCGATTGCATTTTCATCACCTGCAACAGTTGTCATCATAACAGATGTGCTGTTTGTTACACTTGCTTCATCTGTAGTCATATCTACTTTCTCACCGTCTTTTTCTTCTTCAATTCCAAACAGTTCTACGAATGCTCCACGTGTACCGGAACCATCTTCACGGGATACAACTGTGATGTCTCCGCTTGCTGCACTTACGATTGTTGTGAAAGCTGTTGCTCCGATAACTGCTGCTGTAAGGATTGTTGCGATTTTTTTCTTCATGATAATTTTCTCCTCTTCCCATGAGCCATGTTTTTAATATAAAGTGAAAGGCTCATTTCCTTTTTAATATCTTTATGTTTTATAACTTGTTGCCTCATTTACAAGTGCTATTATAGAAATCCAAAGTTAAATGTAAAACCACGCTAAAGTAAAATCTTTGTAAATTGAAAATTTTTGTGAAGGTTGTAAAAACAGGTTCAAGGTGCTATCATAAACTATATCTTCAAGTCCCCACCCACTGCTTATTACTTTTCGCAAGTCAAGCAGGGGACTTACTTGATTCGGTTAAAATTTATACACAGGAGGATTTTATATATGGAAAATTTAAGATGTGAAAAAGCAGTAGAAAAGAAACATAACGGCTATAACTGTGCACAGGCTGTGGCCTGTTCTTTCTGTAAAGAGGCATCTATGGATGAGGATACACTCAAAAAGATCACACAGGGATTCGGTGCAGGTCTTGGCACTATGGCCGGTACATGCGGAGCAATCTCCGGTGCTGCAGTTGTAGCTGGACTTATTAACCAGGACAAAGCAGGAACCTCTCAGACTGTCCGCTCTGTCATGAATCAGTTTAAACAGCAGAATGGAACTGTAATATGTAAAGACTTAAAGGGTGTGGAAACCGGAAAGGTAATCCGCTCCTGTGATGACTGTGTCAGAGATGCGGTGAAATTCCTGGAAGACGCATTAAAATCAGAAAATTGATTTCAGGCAGATATTCGCAATGCATAAATACCAACGCAAAAGGAGCTATGCACGTATAATGTGCATAGCCTCTTTTATGATTAGCTTGATTAATGCTCCCAGTTCCCAATTAATTTTATATCTGTAATTTACTTTCACTACTTGTTCACAGTCATCTGCTGTTCCTGAACTTTTTTTATTTCTTCCAGAGGCAAGTTCAACATCTTCGAAACTTCTTCTGGAGTTTTTCCACTCATGAGAGCCCCCAGAATCATTCCCTCATGACGGCCTTGCTGTATTCCTCTTTCATAAATCATATCTCCAAATCCTGTCATTTTGCTCGCCTCCTCCTGAAATGGTTCTGACCATTCTATATGTGAATATCTTTGTATTCTCTTTATATCACCAGTAAAAAGCCCTTTCAGATAATCAAATATTCCTTTTTCTTCTGTTTCTTTTCCCAGTCGGATTATAATTACTGTTAAGAGCTCATAATCCTCCTCAGGTTCATCTGCTACCCCTATAATATCCTTCTTCGAAAAAGAGTATTCCGTCAATGTATTCTGCAGTTTCTTTGGCACATCCTCCGCACAGATCCATATGGAGTAACATTTTTCCAACTTTGAATAATCTGTAGTCTGCGTAATAGTACTTAACTGAGATGAAAGGTCTCTGGCCACATAATATACGGCACGTTTTAATATAGGGTATGACGGATTACTTGGACGGTAGCTTTTCTGCGCTTCCATATCAATATGTAAATTCACTCTTATTTTCTCTGTAGATAACTTTGGATTTATTATTTTAAACCGAATATCAAACCTCACCAGTTTCTCCACAAGAGATGAGAGTTCACTGTCTTCTTTTGTTAATCTCAGATCCTTTTCTACATTTGGTATATCACTTACGAAATCATCTTTTGTAATAGAAGAAATGTCTAAGCACTGTAGAATTTCTTCCTGTGAGCACGTTTTAAACTCTGGCACCGTCATCTGCAAAATGGGAACGATAATCTCCTTATTACTCATAAGCTGTTTCATTCCTGCATCATACTCTGCGCCAGTCACTCCAGACGTATATACGTCCATCTTCGTCTCATCACGCATGATTTCTCCTCTCCGGGGAACTGGGACTGTTTTTTCTTTTGTATATGGATATATTAACGTCAACTACCCATCACCTAAAGGTATTGGGCTTGTAACTGCCCAGTCGTAGTAACGGCTTACGCCTCCGACCTTTTATCCCAAATAGACATTGCTGCCTAAAGTGGCGTTACATCATTGGGTGGTTGACAGCACCCTTTGTAGCAGAGTTTACTCTGTTACAACTGTATCAGGTACTTGGCTATCAGCAAGATAGTTTATTCCCATACGATACAGATTCATAGCTCCAATACGGTCATCATTAGACGTATAACCGCAGTTTTTGCAAGTAAACAAATGTATTTTCTTATTACGATTAGACTTTTCAGTATGTCCACAAGCAGGACAGCATTGACTGGTATAACGAGGATCCACCTTTATTACAGAAGATTGATTCTGCTTCGCTTTGTAAATCAGCTTCTGCTCAAGGTCATAAAAGGACCATGATACAGAAACATAGCGGTCTTTTGTTTTGACACGTTCTGTAGCATTGCGAATACCAATCAAATCTTCTAATACAAAGAGAGTATGCTTTGGATTACCGGTGGCGAGTGCCTTCGATACCTGATGGTTAATATCCTGCATCCAACGGTTTTCTCGCTGACCGATAGCTTTTAGTCTTCGTCTTGAGGATGGCGTATGTCGCATTTGAAGTTCTTTACGAAGCCTGGAATAATTAGCCCGTTTCTGTTTAATAGCTTTACCACTAACAAATCCGGACTTATGTTTGCTGTC
The DNA here is from genome assembly GCA_958446945.1 of uncultured Lachnospiraceae bacterium. Taxonomy (GTDB): domain Bacteria; phylum Bacillota; class Clostridia; order Lachnospirales; family Lachnospiraceae; genus UBA9414. The sequence continues at coordinate 3,548 of CAUCYJ010000165.1, forward strand.
ATAAGTTGCAACAACAAAGTTAATACCTCTGTCAATACCTACAACATTACAAATATCAGAAATATTACTTTCTTCAACCTCATAAGTAACTGGTATATACAGATAGTATTTACCACGTTTATTTACAAGTTTGGCAGTACCAAACCTGTAAATAGAATGGTTAAAATACTTAGACATACCCTCAGCAAAATAAGGAAGTTTCACACGACCATTAAGCGTATTGACGGAAAAGCAGTTTTGAGTTAAAGAATAATCTCTGTTCCAAACCAGGTCGTACTGAGGTTTTTTAAAAGATGGTTTTATCCATTCATTCTGATTTTCAAGAATGGACTTATATCTTGCGATAACCGTCTTAAAAACAGACTGCGCCATTTGTGATTTAAGACTAAACTTTTCTCTTAGAGCAGAGTACAAAATTTTATTGAGTGAGAACTGCTTTAGGTCATGTGTGCGGAATACATAATCTGAAACATAATTACAGGCATCACAATAAACAGACATTGTTTTATTAAGCAAAACTTTATCTGTATCAGTTGCAGCTATCTGAACTTTTGCAGTTATAGTTATCTGTTCCATAAAATGTACTCCTCTTATTGATGCTTCACTAATGATAGTGTATACTAATAATTAGTGAATGTCAATAACTGTCAGAGGTGATTTATGGATTATAGATATAATCGTCATAACAGACGAAAATACAGTCTGAAAGTACATATAGTTCTTGTAACCAAATACCGCAAACAAATACTAAAAGGCTCTATTGCTGATGATGTGAAACAAAAGATTCTCGATATAGCTAATACTCGTGGCTACGAAATAATTGCTATGGAAACAGACAAAGACCATATACATTTTTTGTTAAGTTATGATACAACGGATAGAGTATGCGACATTGTTAAAATTGTAAAGCAGGAAACAACATACTACTTATGGCAAAAGTATAATTCGGTCTTATCAAAACAGTATTGGAAGAAAAAAATATTTTGGTCAGATGGTTATTTTGCTTGTAGCATTGGAGAAGTGTCATCAGCAACTATACAAAAATATATTGAGAGTCAGGGATAATAGATAACGATTTACAAGGCTCCTCCCACCGCCTAAAGGCAGTGGGTTTCCGCCTATGACAAACGAAAGGATTTATTTATGAAAATCTAAGCCTTACAATTCTTCCATAACATTCTCTTGCAAAATCGCCCTTTCCAATTTATGATATATCTATCTGGAACAATAACGGAGGAAGTAATTACCTGTAAATAGTTACGATAAATCTATACGAGGAGAATGTCTATGAAAGTTTTAGTTTACCGCAAATGCAGTACCTGCATGAAAGCCCTGAAATGGCTGGACGAACACAATATCAATTATGAAGAACGGGCTATTAAAGAAGAAAATCCTACTTACGAAGAACTGAAGAAATGGTACGCAAAAAGTGGTCTTCCACTGAAGAAATTCTTTAATACAGGCGGAATGATCTATAAGGAAATGGGATTAAAAGATAAGTTAAAAGATATGTCTGAAGATGAGCAGCTGAAACTCCTTGCTACAGATGGAATGCTGGTGAAACGGCCTCTGGTAATCGGAGATGACTTTGTACTTACCGGATTCAGGGAGAAAGAATGGAGCGAGGCTATGCACATGTGATGTGCGCATAACCTCTTTTTTATAGCTTTCTTATCAATCTTTGCCACATAAAACAGAACAATCAAAAACTCCAGATATGACTGGGGACTTCTGGTTGCCGAAGGTGCTATTCATGCTGTCCGGCTGAAACAGAAATCCAAAACGAAACGAAAAAAATTGCCCAAGGAAATGATGGTGGCATTTGAATAACGAAGGAGTGAGATACATAGAACAATTATTGATTATTGAAGATGATATAGGGTTGAATCAGGGTTTAAGTAAAGCATTGAAAGCAGATGACCGTCAGATTATATCCTGCCATGATCTAAAAGCGGCAAGAGA
>CAUCYJ010000166.1:0-5423 GCA_958446945.1 uncultured Lachnospiraceae bacterium
ACATAATTTACTTTTTCACGATCATGACTGGAATCGGCGGATTATTGGGACGGTTATAATAGGAACTAAGGATTACAAGATAGCGCTTCGAATCAAGCGTTTTCAAATACTCAAGCAAAGCATCCCGCTCTGTAAATCCACTATCGCCTCCGCTGTAAATACAAAGACTCATCATTCCTTCTTTTTTTAGAAGGGAAAGACCTTTCTCAATGGCGCAGATACTTGTCTGCGGCTTTGTAGAAAGCTCATGGGAACCTCCCGGAAGATAACCGAAATTAAAAACGATACAGGAAATCTTTCCATACATCTGTTTCTCTATATAGCAGTCCATTTCTTCATGTCCCGCCAAAAATAACTCTGCCCTCTCTGACAATCCGGCATCTTCAAGGCGCTTTTTCGTTGCACTAAGCGCCTGTTCCTGAATATCAAACCCGTATACCTTTCCTTCTGCTCCCACAAGACTGCACAGAAGCTCTGTATCATTTCCATTGCCAACAGTAGCATCGATACAAACATCACCCTCTCTGACCTGATTTTGTATCCAATGATGACACCACTGTGTAATCTGATAGTTTTTCATCGCTATTTCCCCGCCTCAATTTTCTGATACAGCTCCATCGGAACAAATGCCTGGACATAGATTCCGTCTTCTCGGTATTCTTCTTTAAGTAGTTCTCCATATTTTCGTATCAACTGGATCTGTCCTGCTTCTTCATAAGTATAAAGCTTTTCAATAGCCATTTTTTGCTCCCGCAGCAGCTCTTCTATCACCGCTTTCAGTGTTTCCAGACCTTCACCCGTCTTTGCTGAAATTCCAACCGTTCTATCTGCTTTAAAATCTCTCAGAATTTCATCTCCACTCAGACGATCCTGCTTATTAAATGCAGTAATAATCGGTTTTTCTGTCACTCCAAGTTCCTTTAAAATCTCATAGACGATATACATCTGTTCATCCATCTCCGGATTGGACGCATCTACTACATGCAGAATCATATCGGCATATTTTGCCTCCTCCAGCGTGCTTTTAAATGCTTCAATCAAATGGTGCGGCAGTTTCCGGATGAATCCAACCGTATCTGTCAGAAGTACTTCCTGTTTTCTGGAAAGCAAAAGCCCTCTTGTCGTTGGATCAAGCGTTGCAAATAATTTGTCCTCACTTAATACATCCGCTCCTGTCAGCGTGTTTAAAAGTGTGGATTTCCCTGCATTCGTGTATCCGACAATAGCAATAACCGGAATCCGGTTCTTCTTCCGATGTTCCCGCGCCACTTCTCGATGCCGCTTCACTTCCTTTAATTCCCGGTTAAGCTGAGCAATCCTTCCTTTGATTAAACGCCGATCCATTTCTAGCTTCTTCTCTCCCGGACCTCTCGTTCCGATACCGCCTCCAAGTCTGGACATTGCTGCTCCTAAACCGGTCAGCCTTGACTGTCTGTATTTCAGCTGCGCCAGCTCCACCTGTATCTTTCCTTCACTTGTCGTTGCTCTGGCTGCAAAAATATCCAGAATCACAAGTGTCCGATCCATAATCTTCACATCCAGCTCATCCCGCAGGTTGCCAAGCTGTGCCGGAGACAGCTCATCATCACAGACAATTCCGGAAGCCTCTGTCTCCCAGAGCAGTTCTTTAATCTCCTCTAGTTTTCCTTTTCCTACATATGTTCCAGGATGAATCAATTCTCTCTTCTGGATCACAACCCCAACCGCACTGGCACCTGCAGTTTTGACCAGCTCTTCCAGCTCTTTTAAAGAACGCTCAGTGTCATCACCATCCTGCTCCTGCACACCTACCAGTATTACTTTTTCCATTTCCTGTTTTAATTCTATCAAACTCTGTCTCCTATCTTGTTCTCAGAAATTCTGCTTCTTTTTGTGCCTGCTCATCTTCCGGATAAGCAGCAATATACTCTTCCATCCGCGCTTTTGCATTCGCCCAGTCCCGTTTCTCCTCATAAATACAAATGACGTTAAATTCCATTTCCTGACGAAGCTCGCTTCCCTCCGCCTCACAGCGGATTCCTGTCATAAAATCCTGCAATGCTCCATCCAGATCCTGTTCCTTCCAGTCACAGATAGCAAGAAAGTTGTAAAGTGTTCCCGTCTTATCTACTCCATTTAACAGCGCATCGGTAAACGCCTCTTCTGCCTGCTGATAATTCTCCTGCTCCCAGTAAGCAATTCCAATCCCTCGATACGCTTCCCCCACATCTTTTTTCTTATCAATAGATGCTTCAAATGAAGTAATCGCCTCACTGTATTTTTCTTCCTTCAAATAAGCAAGACCTTCTTCCAACGGTGTTTCAAAATATTCCTGAATCTTTGCACAGCCGCTTTGCATACAAAGCGCTCCAAGCAAAATTCCTATTGTCAATCTCCTTTTCAACTAATTTCCTCCCGATTTTCCCAAGCTGCCTTTCTCATCTGTCTATCCTTATTCCATTGACACCGGGTCGATCTGCCAATCGATCGGCGTTACACCGTGTTCCTCCAGAAATCGATTTGTCTGACTAAATGGCCTGCTTCCAAAAAATCCCCGGTATGCTGACAGCGGACTTGGGTGCGGTGCTTCCAGAATCAAATGTTTTGGATTATTCAGCATACTTTTCTTCGTCTGTGCCGGTCTTCCCCACAAAATAAACACAATCGGACGCTCCTGTTCATTCAGAGCCTTGATCGCCGCATCGGTAAACTCTTCCCAACCAAGCCCCCGATGTGAGTTGGCCTGATGTGCCCGCACCGTCAATACCGTGTTTAGCATCAGCACTCCCTGCTTTGCCCACTTCACAAGATAACCGTGATTCGGAATCGTACATCCAAGATCATCGTGAAGTTCCTGATAAATATTCACAAGTGACGGTGGAATGTCTACCTCCGGCTTCACAGAAAAACAAAGCCCATGTGCCTGTCCATCTCCATGATACGGATCCTGTCCAAGAATCACCACCTTCACATCCTTAAGCGGCGTCAAATGAAATGCATTAAAAATATCATTGGCTGGCGGAAAAATCTGCCGAGTCTTATATTCATGCAAAATCGTCTCATATAATTTTTTATAATAAGGCTTCTTAAATTCCGCCCCGAGCGGAACAAGCCAGTCATTTGTAATTGCTCCCATAATTCATACTCCTATCGGCTAACTCCTGTTCTGTTTGAACTGCTGTATAGATTTATTTTACATCAAGTTCAAACCAGAATTCAACACCATTGTCATAGTTTCTCACACCATATGGCTGCTGCATAGATTCCATGATTGCCTTTACAATGGAAAGTCCGATTCCATTTCCTCCGTATTCTCTTGTCCTTGCTTTATCTACTTTATAGAACTTCTCCCAGATATGTTCCACATCTGCTTCCGGAATCGGTGTTCCTGTGTTAAACACACTAACTCTGACGCTTTCCTTTTGCTGTACTTTTACTTCAACTACATGATCGCCATCCAGATGGTTCAGCGCATTGCTGACATAATTTCGTACAACCTGCTCTATCTGGAACTCATCCGCCCATACATATACCGGTCCCTGATGTACAAAGCTTATTTTGGCTTCCTTTTGTTCTGCCATAATCCGCATACTTTCCAGTACACCCTCAATCAATTCGATAATATCAAATCTGGCAAACTGTACATCCTGGCTTCCAAATTCCAACTGATTCAACGTCAGAAGATTCTTTACCATCCGGTTCATTTTACCTGCTTCATCCATAATCACATCACAATAGAATTCACGGCTTTCCGGATCATCGCTGATTCCTTCTTTCAACCCTTCCGCATACCCTTGAATAAGAGCAATCGGCGTCTTCAGTTCATGGGAAACATTTCCAAGAAATTCTGTACGCATCGTCTCAATCTTTTCTTTTTTCTCAATATCCTTTTGCAGTTCATAATTTGCCTTCTTCAGTTCGGAGATTGTCCGTTCCAGATTCTCAGACATTTTATTAAAATTATCTCCAAGTACAGCAATTTCATCCTCACCGCCCCTTGTATATTTCACACCAAAATCCAGATCTGCCATCTTTCTGGAAAGCTGCGCCAGTTCCAGGATCGGCTCTGTAATCCTTCGGGAAAAATACCATATCACCACAAGACAAAGCAGAATAATCCATGTTCCTACATAAGTCAAAAACTTTCCTGTAATCAGAATGCTCTCCCGAATACTCTCAATCGGTGTCCGGAACAAATACGTATACCCATTATCAAGATAGCCCCACATTTCAATATATTCTGACTCTGTTCCAACACCTTTCGCCTTATGGATCTCATAGTCTTCTCCTCTTTTCAGAATAACTGAATTTGGATTCTGATGCAAAATATTCATCATAAGCTGTGTCTGCATAACTTTCTTCCCAATTTCCGTTGTCTCTGTTGTGACGATACTGCTCCAGGCAGAGTTACAAACAAGAACAGAAATGTTTCCCCGCTCAATCGTAGAACCGATTTCCGCTTCAATCGTTTCTGCAGTCATCTCATCATTTTTCACAACTTTGTTAAATCCCTCATATACACGGATAAGATCCTGCTCTTTATTGGTAATATAATATCGCTCTAAAAATGTCGTGTTCATAAATGCCAAAAGTAAAAGCGCAAGAGCAACAATTCCTACAAACAAAAGCATCATCTGATGATTAATTGATTTTTTCATGGATTACACCTCAAATTTATATCCCATGCCCCAGATTGTCTTAATATATTCTCCTTTGTCTCCAAGCTTACTCCGAAGCTTTTTCACATGGGTATCAATCGTCCGCGCATCCCCAAAATAATCATAATTCCAAACATGATTCAGAATCTTCTCCCGAGAAAGCGCAATTCCCTGATTCTCTACAAAATACGATAACAATTCAAATTCTTTAAAGCTAAGGTCAATTTCCTTCTCTCCAATCTTTACTGTATGTGCTGCTTTATCAATCAAAATACCGCCTGCATCTACCACTTCATCATTTGTCAGCGCATTTGTTCTTCTTAAAATTGCTGAAACTCTTGCCACAAGAATCTTTGGACTGAATGGCTTAGAAATATATTCATCTACCCCAAGTTCAAATCCCTGCAGTTCATCTCGCTCATCCGCTCTCGCCGTCAGCATAATAATCGGAAGCTTCGACTCTTGTCGGATCTCACGACAAACCTGCCATCCATCCATCTTCGGCATCATCACATCAAGAATCATCAGCGCAATGTCCCGATTCTCATAAAATACGTCCATCGCTTCCATCCCATCTCCTGCTTCAAGCACTTCATAGCCTTCCCGCTCCAAAAAATCTTTTACAAGCTTTCTCATTCGGCTTTCGTCATCGACTACCAAAATCTTTAATTTCTCCATTACATTCACCTCTATTATTTCTTTCCACACCAAAATGGTAATTCATTCATAATTGATATTATTTTACCATAGATTTATGTTAGATGTGTGAAAAAATCATTTCAAACC
>CAUCYJ010000167.1:0-5385 GCA_958446945.1 uncultured Lachnospiraceae bacterium
ATTTTTGAAATTTTCTTCAAAAAAACACTTGACTTTTTATTAGCAGGCTTTCGTAGTTGCTTTGCTTGTGTAATTTTATATCACTACATTTATGTCGTGCATTCAGCGTACATTATTAAATAATATTTGTCAAGAATATCTTTGCATTGTTGTCGATATTTACGATATTTTATTCCTTGTATTGACTGTGCCTTCCTGATATTGTACAATATACTAAAACTAAGAGTTAGGAGATATGATTATGCAACAACATTATGAACTTTCTGATACAGAATATAAGATCATGCAGCTTTTTTGGAAGAATTCAGATCCACTTCCTTTTAATGAAATCCTGAAATATTGTAACGATGAACTTCAGCTTAACTGGGCGGTAGGTACAGCTCAGACATATCTTAACCGCCTTATTTTAAAGGGAGTGTTGAAAACAAATAATAAGCGGTATCGTAAACTATATTCAGCGCAGCTCAGTGAAGAGGAACTTGCACAAAAATATGCTCGACAGTTTGTAGATGAATCTTTTGGTGGATCTCTTAAGAATTTTATCGCTTCCTTTACTCAGGAGACAAAATTATCTGAGGCTGATGTAAACGAACTTATAGATATCTTGCATTCCAATATGTCTGAGGAAAAATAAGGCGCGATTTCTTATGATGAGGAGGTATGTATTTGAAAATATTGATCTGTCTGCTGATATATATGAGTGTTTCCGGCAGTGCTTTTTTTCTTGGATATTTATTACTTGATTTTCTTACCCATGAAATGCTTCCTGCTTCGTTCAGATATTTTCTGCTGAAACTGGGAGGGTTGTTTTTTCTGGTTCCATTTCCGTTAGTTAAATCTCTGGTACAGTCATGGCTGTTTCATTGTGAGAACGGAATTTTAAAAACCGATGAATACTATTTCTTTGATATTGATCATTCTATAAAACTGATTGATGAGGGTTTTATATTCCCGCAGCTGCTGGATAGTCAGAAAGTGCTGATTGGATTATGGACTGGTATTATGTTATTGATTATACTTTCGCAGGCTTATCGTTTTTACCTTTTCAGACGTAATCTCCGAAAATATCTACTTCCTCTTGATAACTGTGAGGATTTATTGAATTCCATAAAGGCTGATATGAATATAACCAAAAAGGTATCTATGTATTATTGTGGTGCGGAGATTTCGCCATTTACCTGTGGCGTGAAATCACCCGTAATTATCCTCACATCACTTGTTGCGGATGATTCAAAAGAACTGATTCTACGGCATGAGCTACAGCACATAAAATCTCATGATTTAATTTACCGGATGGCAGCTTTGTTTATTGTTCTGATACATTGTTTTAATCCGTTATCTTATTTATTTTTGAAAGAATTAAAGGAGGTTCAGGAAATGAATTGCGATGAAAAACTGACAGTTACATTTTCGAATAATGAGCGTATGAAATATGGAAAGGCCATAATTGCTGTTTCTGCCAGAACCGGGGCATTTTCGGCTCCTGTACTTTATTTTTCCGGAAACAGTAAAAGCTTTCTGATAAAGCGAATCAGAAAAATATCTGTACCTGGTCGGATCAGGAAGTTACAAATGGCTTTGGCTACGATAGTTCTGTGCCTTTTTGCGACAGTTCCTGTATTTGCGTATTCTCCTGAGATTATTGATTTGAGAAATTTTTCTTCGGATATTCAGAATGGGATAGAAGAAGTGACATGGATGGAATTTGAATTTGATTCTTCATCGGATACAGGCTCTGCTATAACCATACCGGAGGATGAGAATTTCTTTTCTGACTGCAATCAGTATTTTCTTTTGGAGGATGGAACGGTGATTTTGTTACCGGACAGAAATATTCAGCTTTTTTCCGGATGTAAACACTCATTTAAAACCGGTGTTTTAAAAAAACATATTTCCAGTGGAAAGAGTTGTACTGTGAACCAGTACAGAGGAGAAATCTGCACAAAATGTAACTATATCAAAAATAAAACATTGGTTAATTCAGTATATTCACCGGTGTGTCCTCACAAAAAGTGAGACTGTATTCAGAAATGTAATTTTACTTAAGTAGTAGAACGGGGCTGTCGTAATTTTAGCGGCAGCTCCATTTTTGTGTTAGAGTAAGATTTTGTTTACCATTGAGGAGTTTTTTTACTGATCTGAAAAAACGGAACGTTGGAAAATAATAAAGGGTATCTGTTTTCGACAGTTAACTAAATAAAAATGATAATATTTACAATATCTACAAAATATAGATAAAATATTGACAGACAAATAAAAAAAATGATAATCTAAATGCATGACATATATGTAGAATAAAAAGATAAAACAATTAAGATGTGTATATTGAAAATTTTATCAGAAATTATAGCAATCCTCGTAAATAATGCGTTTAAGACAGTTCAGCAGAGTGCGAAAGACAAGGAAGATATCTGCAGGCGTGCTGACGCACGGCAAAGATATCTGACGCAGGATTTCACACTCTGATGGGCTGGATTAAGATGCATTATTTTAGAGGATTGCTATAATTGGGGGATTGTAATGAAAGTATATTTTCCGGAAAATGGATGTGCGAATATGAAAAACAATAAAATATATTTTATGGAATAGTGGCTTAGCAGAGAGAGAAATCTATGAATAACACGAAAAAAAATATATACATTGTTTTACTTATAATAAGTATAATTAGTAACATGATATTGTTATATAAAAAAATATCCATTAAAAATTATTACAAAGAATCATATTTAGTTTTGCAAGACGGAAAACAAATTAATATCTATTCTATTGATGATAGCAAAAAGCAGAGATTGAAAAAGATTGATAATATTCAAGCTATGGTTGGTATTGTAACTAAATTAGAAGGGAAGAACAATAATTTTGCTGTGATATTTAATGAGCAGAGAAAATGTGATTACTCTGTTAATTTAAATCAGAATAATAAAGTAAGTATAAATGATAAATTAATTGTTTTTTATTCTGAAGAAAGTTCCAAATTGATAAGTCCGAAATCATTTATTGTACAGTATGGATATGTAATATTACCGAAAGGGGAATAATTGAAATTATGACTACGAAAAAAGGCTTACAACGAATGGTGGTGTGGTACAATGCTGTAGAAAGAAGAATGCTGGAAAGCCGTATAGTCGTATGAAGGAGAAATTCACATGCAGTTTGATGAGAGGAAAGAGGGAATAGCCCCTCTGACCTACTCTACATATTATTCTGTCTGCTTCTGTGGAAGCTGTGCAAGGATGATAGCAGCAAACATGATGACACATCCAAGGATTTCTTTAGTACTTAGTTGCTGTCCGAGGATGCTCCATCCGGCTAAGACAGAGATGCAGGATTCCAGGCTGAGTATCAGGGATGCTACAGTTGGGTTCATGTTTTTCTGACCGATAATCTGCAAGGTGTAGGCTACTCCGCATGACATAACACCTGCGTAGAGGATTGGCTGCCATGCTGCCAGGATGGATGAGAGTTCCGGATGCTCAAGGAGCAGAGCGGGAATGCCGGAAAGAACTCCACATGTCAGGAATTGAATACAGGAGAGCTTTACTCCGTCTACTTTCGGAGAAAAGTAGTCGATGACCAGTATGTGCAACGAAAAAAGAAAAGCGCATACCAGTACGAGCAGATCTCCTTTTCCAATGGAAAATCCATCTGTGATGCACAGGAGATAAAGTCCGATCAGAGCCATTGCAACGGCAGCCCAGATAAATTTCGTGCATTTTTTGCCAAGGAACAGTCCGATGACAGGGACGATCACAATATAACAGGCAGTGATAAAGCCGGCTTTTCCGACGGTTGTATACTTGATGCCAAACTGTTGGAAATTGCTTGCCAGACAGAGGCAGATACCGCAGGCGATACCGCCGATAATCAGAGTTTTTTTCTCCTGCATATTGGATACAGTATTACTTGAGGTGTCAGATCTGCCAGATGCTTTGGAAGCAGAATCTGAAGGAGAGTTTCTCTTTTTCAGAATAAAAATCAGTGGAATCAGAACGACTGCTCCGATAAGGGAACGGACGGCATTAAAAGTAAAGCCTCCTACGTATTTCATTCCTACGCTTTGAGCTACAAAAGCGATACCCCAGATGATCGCTGCGAGAAGCAGGAGCAGGGAATTTTTTAATGGAATCTGTTGTTTTTGCATGATGTGTGTAATCCTTCCTTATATTTCAAATATATTTTAAGAGCGCCTGTGCTTCATTGATCTGAAATTGAATAAACACTTTCATAATTATACATCATAGATGTAAAAAGAGAAAGACGATTATAGAAATAACAGAGATTTCGCTTTTAGTTTTTTTGGTTCATGCATTTTTATAAAAAATATGTTCCTCTGACATTCTGCTCGCAGCTGTTACTCTTTTTGACCCCAATGCGCACAAAGTTCCCCTCTGCTTCGTCTCTGTCTTTTTTTCTTATATTATTTTTGATCTCTTTTATACAGATCTTATCCACCTTTTTGATACAGGATCTGTTTTACTTTCTCTGTCAGCAGATCATCTCTGAACATCCGGCTTACGCTCTTTCTTGTGATCCTGCTCCTTGCAAACTTCTGGATCCGCCGATACAGGTACAGCTCCATCATGTTGAACCCTATGATCATCAGATTAAATATAACTTCTACCGCCGCATGGCAGTAACAGTGCTTTGCATAGTAGTACGTCTTCAGCTGGTGGAACCCATTCTCTTCGATATCCCACCTGCGGTTCATCATCTCCCATAAGATCTCCGGGGCTGTCTGTTCCAGCGCTGTTACCAGCCACATCCATCTCTCCGCTTCCTTCCCGTTCTCCTGCCACATTTCTTAGTCTTTTGGACATGCTTTCCGGTGCGGAAAAAACAGTGTGAAAACTTTCATACTGTAGCATCAGAAAGAGCAGCACCGGCATAACAATGTTAAACAGCGGAATTGATTTCCTTTTTCTTTTATCCGATAAGCATTTGATTTTTTGCGGGATTTTATATACACTTGTTATATAAGTTAACAGTTTTTTTAATGCTAATTTTTCATTAAGGACGCCTTCTTTCGTATGTTTTGTTGGTAACATAATTATACATGAAAAGGTGTCCTTTTTGATTGTTTATACATAAAAAAATGTAACTTTTTATTCCATATGGTTCTTTACGGTTTTCTGCATAAACTGTTGGTAAAACTGGCATCTTTTTTCTTAAAAGCGAAATCTCTGAATATATAAACTAAATATTGACAAATATGCGAATGAATGATAAAATAAATGCACGACATGAATGTAGACAATGTAGAATGTGAGGTGGTGAGAATAGTAAGAATTTTGCATTAAGGTTTTAGCAAAAATTAATCTGGCGATTGTAATGAAAGCCTGCTAATAAAAAGTCAAGTGTTTTTTTGAAGAAAATTTCAAAAATCCG
>CAUCYJ010000168.1:0-5363 GCA_958446945.1 uncultured Lachnospiraceae bacterium
TTGCCCCATGACTGATTTCTAAAATCCGATTAGATACCCGGTCAAGGAAATAACGATCATGTGTTACCATCAAAACAACGCCTCTGTAACTTCTCAAATAATCTTCCAGCCAGAAAATCATTTCTTCATCCAAATGATTCGTTGGCTCATCCAGGATCAATACATCAAATTCTCCCGCGAGCGTCTTTGCAAGCGCTGTTCTCCTTTTCTGGCCACCTGAAAGATGCTCAATCTTCTTCTCATACTCTGTAATTCCAAGCCTGGTCAGATTGCTCTGCACAATCCAATCTGTATCACTGTTTCCTTCAAGCGCATAGGAAGCCACTGTTGCTTCAGCCGGAAATACCGGATTCTGTGGAAGATAAGCAATCCGAATGCCATTCTGCCTGATAATCTGTCCACTGTCCGGTTCCTCCTCTCCGGCGATCATTTTCAAAAGAGTTGATTTTCCGGTTCCATTGATTCCAATGATTCCAACCTTATCTCCCTCCTGAATTCCAAAAGATGCATCCCGAAAAATCACTTTCTCTCCGAATATTTTACTGATATGTTCTATATTTAAAATGTTCATATTTCTGCTCCTCTTTTTTACTTACATCATTTATGATAAAGGATTCTCATAATCTTGACAAGAATTATATTATCCATTGGACATTCTGTCCGAAATTTTTTATACTGTTCCATATCAGTTATTTCATGATTTTAAATTAGTTTAAATGAATAATGAATCAGGAGGTTTTTATGTATCATACAACACACAGCACTGCGGCAGATCTAAAAGATCTTATTTCATCTATCCATCGCAAAAGCTATCCGGCCTGCAAATCTCTGGCCGGAAACTATACATTTGAAAAATTCACACTTACTATCGATCATGTCCAGGGAGATCCTTTTGCCTCGCCATCCCACATCAGCATCCGCGTACCTCACCGGTTTGCCGGATTTCCTACTGAGTTTTTCAACACCCCGTGGCGAAAGACTGCACTGGAGGATACCCTCCTTAGAGCTTGCGCTGCTGAATTGGCTAAATACTCTTTTCGAGCAAAAGGTTCCGGAAAAAGCGGCCTTATCGCTACAAGTATACCGGGGCAGGAAATCTTACCGCGGAGCGCCTGTCAGATTACCAACCATGAAATCATTCTTCGCCTGGAAGCCGGTTTTCCCGCAAATGGACGAACCATCCAAGGACAGGAACTGGAAAAAATGCTTCTGGATTTTATTCCTTCCTGTGTACATACAGCGCTGTTTTACCGTCCGGAAAAATACGCACAGCTTCAAAAAGATATCCACCTTGCAGACGATCAGCATGCACTCCGCCAATTCCTTACAGAACATCATCTGTCTGCCTTTGTAGCAGACGGTGCAATTCTTCCGAGAGAAAGCGGCATTTCACAAAAACCAATGAAACATGCGGTTCCCTTCTCTTCCCCGGATACACTGCGTGTTTCCTGCACCCTTCCACATCATGGAATCCTAACCGGTATGGGAATCCGGGAAGGGATTACATTAATTGTCGGAGGCGGATATCACGGAAAGTCAACACTTTTAAATGCACTGGAAATGGGTGTATATAACCATATTTCCGGTGATGGACGGGAATATGTCGTTACCGATTCTTCGGCTCTGAAACTTCGCTCCGAAGACGGCCGCTCCGTACGCAACGTGGATATTTCGCTATTTATCAAAGATCTTCCAAACAACAAAGATACGACTGCTTTCTACACAGAAGATGCCAGCGGAAGTACTTCCCAGGCCGCCGCAGTCATGGAAGGAATAGAATCCGGAAGTCATCTATTTCTCATTGACGAAGATACTTCTGCAACAAATTTTATGATGCGGGATGAATTAATGCAAAAAGTAATCCACCGCGAGAAAGAACCAATCACTCCATTTTTAGAACGTGCCAGAGATCTTTTTGAGCAGGATCACATTTCCACCATTCTTGTGGCAGGAAGTTCCGGTGCCTATTTTTACATTGCAGATACGATTATTCAACTGGATCACTACCTCCCTTACGATATTACAGCGCAGGCTCTTGCTGCCAGCCGCTCTTATCCTGCACCCGCAATCAAAGCGCCCGGATATCATATCGGAATGTTCTGCCGTGTTCCTGAACATAAGGCAGAACATCCTGCACAAAAGAAGCACACGCCAATGGAGAACCATCTTCAGAAAATCAAGGTCTATGGCAAAGACTGTTTTCTTCTCGGAAAAGATACCGTAGAACTGCGTTATCTTTCTCAGCTAGCCAATTGTGAACAGACAAATACCCTTGCTCATCTACTCCGCTATGCACAAGCACATTATTTTGATGGTACTTATACTCTGACACAGATTGTTGATCTTCTGGAAGAAGAACTAGCGAAAAATCAATTTCAAAATATTTGCAAAAACCGCTTTGTCCCTTCCGGATTATGCATCCCACGCCGTCAGGAAATCTTTTCCTGCTTTAACCGCTATCGTAAACTATAGACAGAAAAAGGCTCCCAAGCACACAACCATAATGTGCTCCGGAGCCTTCTATATTTGATTTAAAACTTATGCACTAAATCTTCTAAGCAAGAGAACCCATCGGATCCCATGGTTCCAATAGAATCGGTTCACTTTCATACTCTTGGATAATCTCTTCCGGAAGATATTTTTTATTTACTACTATCTGGTACATATACTCATCAAACCACTCATCGGTCATCATATAGTATCCGTCTTTTCCGGAATCTTTTCCCCAGCTGTTTTCGACCCGCCAACGGTTCGGACGTCCTTCTTCATCCAGATTCACTCCCATAAATACCATGGCGTGAGTCATTAAACTCTGTCCGTATTCCACTCGCTCGCCCTTTGTCATTGTAAATTTTGTGTGGAATAGCTCTTCTTTTCCATAATTCGCAAGATCCATTCGTCCATCTTCACGGCTCAGTTCTTTGCCGACATCACATCCAAACCAAACCGGTGATCCATCCTGCATTTGAGCAATCGCAGCTTTTTTCAGCACTTCTGTTTCCACATTCACATAACGGACTTCACGTCCTTCTTTCACATTACCGAGAAACTTCACACTATAACTTCTATGGAATGGCTTATCGCTTGTCGGCGCATTAATCAAGCTGATATACTCACTTAAATCCAAATGAATATATTTATCATAAAATGCTTTCGGCGTCAGATTCGTATCTCTATGGAAGTTCTTGTCCTTATCCCGAATTTCGAAATCAAATGTCTTTGGCGGCTTTCCGAGACAGATACAAAGAATATCATAGACTTCTTCCATCATCTCTTCTTTCTCTTTCCGCAATTCTTCTTCCGGCTTTCCTTCCCGATGCTCTCTTCTTAAAATACATGCATATTCACGAAGCTTCTCTGTCAGAAGCTGCACCATCTCACCTGTTGCAGAAGATGAGACTGTCTCCGGCATAGCTGACTGCGGGACAAGACCATATTTCTCGACCAGATTGCAGATCATATCCCACTGACCACCATCGTTTAACGGTGCGCTCAATAAATGTGAAATCAGCCGGCTGTCTGTCTCTTCATCCAACGTCTCCAAAATTGACTCCAGAAAGTAATTTGCTTTTTCCAGCTTATCATAGAACAATGTATAGCTCTGCGACAACTGAAATTCTTCCAGATTCATCTCATGAATCACATGATAGCGAAGAACATTCAGTGCTGCAAACATCCAACATCTTCCGCTTTTTTGCTGATTCGTAATTTCTCCCTGATCCAGTAGGAGAGAAAATTCATGAGCATTTCCTCGCTCTGCCTGGTAATTCTGCGCTGTCTTTAAAACACCATTAGCAGTCACTGCATTCATTGCAATTCTATTCGCCCGATCTGCGTCAAAACGGGCTTCAAATTGCTGCAATTTCTCATTCGTAATCATTACTTCCATTTCCATCGCTCCTTTTGGTATAAATTCTGCTATTTACAGCTTACACCTCTTCTGCTTTAGAATCAACCAAATTTGGATATTCTTCTTTCTGATTCAGGATTTCCATAAATTCTTCTCCCGTAATTGTCTCACGCTCATAGAGATATTTGGCCAGTTCATGCAGCTTAGACATATGATCTGACAGAAGTTTCTCCGCCTTCTGATACTGCTGTCTTACAAGCGCAATCACTCTCTTATCAATATCGGCAGCCATTTCCTGAGAGCATGCCAATGAAGTATCTCCGCCAAGGTATTGATTGGAAACAGTCTCAAGCGCAACCATTCCAATATCTTTACTCATACCAAATCTTGTAATCATTGCTCTTGCAAGACGTGTTGCCTGTTCAATATCGTTAGACGCACCCGTTGTAATAGAATGGAACACAAGATCTTCTGCACAGCGTCCTCCGGTAAAAGTTGCTATTTTATTCTCAATCTCTTCTTTTGACATCAGGTTATGTTCCCCTTCATCTACTTGCATCGTATATCCGAGAGCGCCCGATGTACGCGGAATAATCGTAATCTTTGTAACCGGAGCAGACTGTGTTTGAAGTGCAGCTACAAGCGCATGACCAATCTCGTGGTAAGCAACAATCAGTTTCTCCTTATCTGACAATACTTTATTTTTCTTCTGATAACCTGCAATAACAACTTCAATACTTTCTTCTAAATCTGCCTGAGTTACAAACTTTCTTCCGGCACGCACTGCATGCAGTGCCGCCTCATTAATCATATTAGCAAGCTCTGCTCCGGATGCCCCGGACGCTGCCCGCGCGATGGCATTAAAGTCAACACTGTCACTAAGACGAATCTTCTTGGCATGTACTTTCAAGATTTCCTCTCGTCCTTTTAAATCCGGAAGTTCTACCGGAACACGTCTGTCAAAACGTCCCGGACGAAGAAGCGCCGGATCTAGTGAATCCGGACGGTTTGTTGCAGCAAGAATAACAACTCCTTTGCTTCCGTCGAATCCATCCATTTCTGTCAGCAGCTGATTCAACGTCTGCTCCCGCTCGTCATTTCCGCCCATACCTCCGTTATCACGCTTCTTACCAATCGTATCAATCTCATCAATAAATACGATACACGGTGCTTTCTCATTCGCCTGCTTAAACAGATCACGAACTTTTGCAGCACCCATTCCGACAAACATCTCTACAAATTCCGAACCGGAAATTGAAAAGAACGGTACATTCGCTTCTCCTGCAACCGCCTTAGCCAGCAATGTCTTACCAGTTCCAGGAGGACCTACAAGAAGAGCACCCTTCGGCATCTTTGCACCGATTTCCTGATATTTCCCAGGATTGTGAAGGAAATCTACAATCTCCTGTAAAATCTCTTTCGCCTCATCTTCTCCGGCAACATCATTAAACTTGATCCCCGTCTGAGACTGCACATATACTTTTGCGTTACTCTTACCAAACTGCATAGACGG
>CAUCYJ010000169.1:0-5278 GCA_958446945.1 uncultured Lachnospiraceae bacterium
ACTGAATTCCGATTCGTTTAAATACTTCCTGATAAGCATCTTCTACATTACCAAGATCTCTTCTGAAACGGTCTTTGTCAAGCTTTTCATGTGTCTTTACATCCCAAAGTCTGCATGTATCCGGAGAAACTTCGTCTGCAAGAATAATCTGTCCATGATAACGTCCAAACTCAATTTTGAAATCAATCAGTTCAATTCCTGCTTCAAGGAAGAACTCTTTCAGAACATCATTTACTTTAAAAGCATATTCTGTAATCTTATCGATCTCCTCCTGTGTTGCAGCTCCAATTGCTTTTGCAAAATAGCTGTTGATGAGCGGATCACCCAATTCATCATCTTTATAACTAAATTCCAGTGTCGGGCAGAGAAGCTTTGTTCCTTCTTCGATTCCAAGTCTCTTAGAGAAGCTTCCTGCTGCTACATTACGTATGATTACTTCAAGAGGAACGATCTCTACTTTCTTAACAGCTGTCTCACGGTCACTCAGTTCTTCTACAAGATGTGTCGGAACTCCTTTTTCTTCCAGAACTTTGAAAATGTAGTTTGTCATACGGTTGTTAACAACACCTTTTCCAACAATCGTACCTTTTTTCTCGCCGTTGAAAGCTGTCGCATCATCCTTGTAATCAACAATTACGATATCCGGATCCTCTGTTGCAAATACTTTCTTTGCTTTTCCTTCGTAAAGCTGTTCTAATTTTTTCATACGTGTCCACCAGTTCCTTTCGTTTTTCATTCATTTGTTTATGATATAGCAGTATAGCATTTTACGCCCCGCTTACGGTTTGATTATAATACAAGGCAGGCGGAAAATCAACATATCCGCCTGCCTTGTCTACACTTTACTTATTATTTATTTTCAAATACTTATATTAGTTTTTCTTATATATTGTACATACTTTATAAGTTCTTATTTATATCACATATTTTTCCGGTACTTTTCACGCCATTTTTCTAAAAGCTGTTCAGAACCATCTACTTGAATCTTTTCAGCCAACGATTCTGACATTTCTTGAAGCTCTCGATCAATCCCAATATAAACCGTACTCTTTCCAAGAAGCTGCTTATACGCCTCTGCTGTCATATAATTCTTACAACAATAAATATACGATATGAGCATACTTTCTTCTTCACAGATCTGAAATGCATTCTCATACATGCGCGCAGCTTCTTCATACAGAAACAAACGCCCATAAGCTGCTCCAAGACACCCATATACGTTACCATAAAAAATTCCATCTACCGATTCATCCGGTTCTCCATAAATAATAGACTGATATACTAATATCGCTTCCCGAACTTCGCCGCTTTCAAGAAGATTGTCTCCCATATATTTTTTTCGCTCAATCTCTTTTTGATTTTTTAATTTTTCAAGCACATTCTGGATTTGAAGGATTTCGGACTTTGTATAAATACCGGAATGTTTCAAAATTGTCAAAACAAACTGTTCTACCGCTCCATGCCTCTTAATCGCACTTTTCAACGTATACGCCATATCTTTCATATCAAGTTCTTCTGCAATCCAGTCACAAAGCTGTTCATTCATCACTGTATAATCAATCAGATACAGATTATTGGAAATATAATAGCAAAGTTCTTCCAACGTATAAATTCTTCTGTGTATCCTTGTAATCTCATATGGCTGAGATGCTTTTTTACTGTGACAAAGAATTAAACTGCCCATTGCTTCCTCCTAACCGAATCAGTTTCTCCGCTGCAAATCCCGTTGCCGGAAAGAACTCTCCCAATCCCATATCTTCTATCATAACTTTCAAGGTTTTATCATCCTGAAACAGCATTTTCATCTGTACTCGCACAGTATACGGCTGGCTTACAGAAAGACCATCAAGAGATATTTGCTCAATACGACTCTCACCGGACGCCAACGAGTCAATCCGTATTTCAATTGCCTCCCCATCGGTCAGAAGCAATTCTAACTGACAATCAGATTCATACCAGTGTGCTCCCCAGTTTATCACCGGCTGCCATACATCTCCTCCGCTTCTTCGAATTTTCAAAGAAATCTGTTCTGTCATTTTTGTGTCATCCAGATATACAGGTCCTTCTTCAAACTTCATTCCGCGTCTGTATGCTGCATAACATGCGCCTTTACTATAGAGATTGTTTCCCTGAAATGCACGCCGGCCATTACAAATCACTTTCAGAGAACTCGGATACCAATTTTGATCAAATCCTTCTCCAGTCAAATAAACAGAAGAAATCAATCTTTTCTCAAACACTCCCTGAACAAAAGTCCGAAATCTTACATCTGCTTCTGCAGCTTTCTCTTCATTTGTCATTGGAAAAACTGCTTTCAATTCTTCCATCCCAATATTAGCCACTTCTTCCACTGTAACAAACGGATCTCTTCCTTTATCAAATGCTGTTTTTAACTTCTTCAGCATAAATGCGCGGATTTCTTTCCGATCACAATATAGCAATGCTGATTCGTACTGCCACAACTCTTTTGGCTGATAAAACATATAATAGCAGAAACTTTCTTTATAATCCTGCACATAAATATTTCTCCGCTCAATTCCTATCCTCTGGGCAATACCTTTTAGCATCTGAACAATGTCTTCATTTACTTTCGGCAACGTAAATACAATCACACCGATATTCTCAAAGCTCTTCAATGACATTTCAATAAAGCGGGCAAGAAGCCACACGGCTTCATATGTCTGATTCTCATATGTAATTTTTTCCTGAGCCATCGCTTTATTCCAAAGATCATCTACAGTATACCCTTCTTTTACAACCGCGAGCCTTCTCGCTCGCTTTCCGTAAAACCATGTATGATCATGATATCCAATCACTAACGGAATCTGATAATTATCTACTGCCACTTCTAAGGTCGCCGGCTCTCTCTCTGTCTCATCAAAATAGCTGATTTGACAGCCATATTCATTTAAATCGTAGCCTATCATCATACCTTTCATCGAACTGTATTTCCCCTTCTCTTCATTAGTACACTCGGAACAATTTATCTGCCAGCGCATCTTCAAGTGCATATGAACACATTGCCTCTTCCCTCTTTTCTTGCGGAAGAAGTGATATTTCATTTAATTTCCCATATTTGCCTGCATGTGCCCATTTCCGTTTCAAATAAGATCGCTTCTCTGTCACTGTGCTTCCATCTGCAGCAGTTTCCCTGAAATAGTACCGAAGCCTTTCATCTTTATATAAGGTAAACTCTTTTACATAAATATTTTCATAAGTCGGAATCAGAATCTCTGAGTCAAATCCAACCCCCTCCTGCTCATCACGCACTATTTGATAATGAAGTTTCACTCTGCTATCTGCATGTTTTGCCTTATACTGAATTAGTATCTTATCAAACAACTGCACTTCCCGAAGCCAAGATTCCGGATACATCAGATAAAATGGAAATACAAGTCCTTTCATACGCATTTCCCGAAGCCATCCGAAGAGCTTTTCTTCCCGTCCTGCCAGATTCTCTCCCGAATAGCGCTTCAAAAGCGCAATCTTGCAAATATCTGCCAGTTCCTCTTCTGCGCCATATTCATCTTCCATAATCCGGAACACGCATTGTTCTACCATTCGATTCCGCAGCACATATTCCCGGCTGACAAACGCCAGATATGCCTGCTTGATTCGGAAATAAGGAACTCCATCATAGTAATCCTGAAAAATCTTCTCTTCATGATACATTGCTTCCGAAAATAACATCTGAGTTATAATCCGTTCCGCCAGCTTCTTTGTATTCACTTCATACTGCTTTGCTGCATACCAGAGATCTTTCATATGTTCTGTCGGTCCGCAATAGAAATTCGCTAGATATGTCAATGTCACTTTATCATACTGTCCCAATTCAAACAGTGTAAAGCAGAGATAACTTAGTAAATCATCTTCCTCATAATTCTCTTCCCGGATTCGTTTACTGCAAATACAAAAGATATTTTCTTCTTCATATCGCTCCATTCCATATTTACGAAGGTTTTCAAATGAAAGTTCTCTTCCTTTGCGTTCTCTTCCTTCAACCTGAGTAGTATTATTGTAATGCCGGCTCAATTCCAGGAATTTTTGTTCATAAAACAAACGTATACTCTCAAACGGAACAGAATCTGCATAATGCCATCCATTTTGTCCTTCCCAAACAATCCTGGAATCTTTTTGTTTTAGAAAGACAATCGCACCCTCTTCCCGGTCATAGGCTGTCCGCTGACTAATTGTTCCATCCGCCTCCAACACAAGCACATATTTCATTCCCGGCTGAGTTGTTGTCACAAGGTAAGCATGGCAAATATCATAAAGCGCTTCCATTCGCTTCGGCGTCATACCTTCTTCCGTAAAAAACCTCCGATAAATAATCCTTAATTCTTCACTGATCTTTCTTTTTTCTAATTGGCTCCACGCAAATTCTTCGATGCGCTCCCGATAGCTTTCATAAATAGAACTATCTTCTGGCTCGTAAGTAATGATATTCGCATATAAAAGAGCTGCTTTCCTGTCATTTAATGTGTTTCCATGAAGAAAGTAAAGGTAAATTGTACGCGGCAACTTTCCACTTACTCTTTTTTCTTCCAGGCTAAACATATAATATTCATAAAGCTGTGCAATCTTCAATCCCTTTTCAATAGCTTTCTGGAACCAAATATGATAGCAACTTTCCATATGCTGCCCTTTAATCAATTGGACGCAGATAGCCTGCAAGATAACAGGCGTATGATACTTCTTGTAGCACTTTACCAATAACCGATACAAACTTTTGTCAAAGCTCTTCTTCTGACACGCCAACTCCGCTGTCTGATCTGCCATCTCTTCGCCGCAGATCTGGTATTTTACTGCAAAATTAACAACCTGGATTTCAAATGTGTTTAGCTGTTTTAAGTAATCCGGACGCTCTTTTAAATACCGAAATGCCTGAAGATAAAACATAAGACTGTGAGCTCCATTTTCAAACTGTCTCTCCATCATCCGTATCTTAGCAGATGTATTTTCATAAACGCCATCAGTTTCGATCAACATCACAGCAATACGCCAGTTATGCGGAAATTTGGTATGAAGCCTTCGCATCTCTTCTGTTACTTTACGTCTTTGTTCCTCTTCCGGATTCAGCAACAGCATCAAATACAAATAATAAAGCGCTCTCTCCGGAGTGTGTCCAAGATCTGACTTCTTATAATTATAATGCTCCAAAAGCCATCTCGCTTCTTCTCTCTTCTCGCTGACCAGATACACATGAGCCAACATTAATTGATAAACTTCCTGTTCCGGGGCCAGTTCTCTTAATTTCTGAAAACTGTTTATCGCCTCT
>CAUCYJ010000170.1:0-5252 GCA_958446945.1 uncultured Lachnospiraceae bacterium
CTGCACATACGGTACTCCCCTCATATAAGTTGCTGCTGCAAATCCGGTTAAATCGCCCACTACGCCTCCTCCAAGCGCAATCACAAGATCGCTTCTTGACATTTTTGCTTCCAACATCGAACTGTAGATACCTGGAAGCGTCTGAAAGCTTTTGGACGGTTCTCCATGTGGAATAATTGTCTGAAAACATTCATAATGCTCTCTTAATCCCTGGAGCAGTTTTTCTCCATAAAGTGCAAATACCGAATCATCAGACACTACCATAATCTTTCCTTTTGGAAATATCTCCGCAATATACTTTGATGCCTTTTCCAAAATTCCACGCTCTATTTCAATCGGATAACTCTGTTCTCCAAGATGAACTGTTAACTGCATTTTACTACACCTGCTTTCCTACTACCGGAGCAATCTTTGTGATTGCCTGAATCAGTGCATCATATTTCTCTGGTTTCAATGATTGTGCGCCATCGCAGAGCGCATTCGCCGGATCATTATGCACTTCAATCATCAGTCCGTCTGCTCCTGCTGCTACAGCTGCCTTTGCCATTGGTTCCACCAGCCACCATTTGCCTCCCGCATGACTCGGATCAATAATAATCGGAAGATGAGTCATGCTTTTGATTACCGGAATCGCCTGCAGATCTAATGTATTTCTTGTATAAGACTCAAATGTCCGGATTCCACGTTCACAAAGGATTACATTTTCATTTCCTGCTGCCATTATATATTCTGCTGCCATAATCCACTCTTCATAAGTTGCATTTAATCCTCGTTTCAAAAGGATTGGACGTTTTGTCTCTCCAAGATGTTTTAACATATCGAAATTCTGCATATTTCTTGCACCAACCTGGATTAAATCTACTTTTTCATCGAACAGTTCTAAATGTTCCAGCGACATCAGCTCTGTCACAATCGGAAGTCCGGTTTCCTTTCTTGCAGTACAGAGGATTTCTAACCCTCGCTCACCCATTCCCTGGAATGCATATGGACTTGTGCGCGGTTTAAATGCCCCGCCTCGCAGTAAATTCGCTCCTGATTTCTTCGCTGCTCTCGCAATCTCAATTACCTGTTCTTCAGATTCTACGGAACATGGACCTGCAATCAGCGCCAGATGATTGCCTCCTACTTTGACTCCACTGACATCAATCACAGAATCCTCCGGATGAAAAGCTCTGTTTACTAATTTATATGGTTCCTGCACATGCATAACCTTTTCCACACAAGGTTCTACTTCAAACAGTCTGGAATCCACACTTGTCGTATCTCCAATACATCCGATAATCGTCATTCCTTCTCCGATTACTGTATGTGTTTTCAAACCTTTTGCTAACACTAACTGTTCTACATGTTTTACTTCTTTTTCTCCTGTCCCCGGTCTTAATACAATAATCATTTTTATCTTCTCCTTTGCTTTGAAAATTTTATACAAGTTTCTGTTAACTCTCTCAAATGCGAAAAAACTCCCGCCCTCCTGGTTAAACCAGAGGGCGAGAGTCATAAATCCTTCGCGGTTCCACCTCTTTTTACAGATTCTTCACAAAATCTGCCTCATGAAGTACGCTGCTAATTCACAGATAATACTTCTGCATGATAACGGCTGCAACCGGAGATGCCTACTGTTGTTTCAGCACTCTACTCCAAGAGGAATTCGATATTGTCTGCTATGCTCCGCTTCCACCATCCGGAACTCTCTGTATCAGCTTCTCAATATCTACTCTTTCTTTTCATCGTATTTAAGAGCGGATATATTATTTTTTACAATAGTACATTGTTTTGATACATTTGTCAACTACTCTTCATTCGGATAGAATGAGTAATATTCTTCGCCATTCTGAAGTGCGATCCCTCTCGCTTCTGCCAATTCCTCGATTGTCACAAGCTGGTATCCCTTATCCACCAACTGCGGTATGGCAGCAATCGCTGCATCAATAGATTCTGTATGAATATCATGCATCAGAACGATATCTCCATCCCCAGCTTCATTTATAATACAATCAATCGTCTGTTGTACATTTCTTGTCTTCCAGTCAAGTGTATCAATAGACCACATTCCAAGCGGCATCCCGGCATTCGCACGAACTTCGTCATTCTTTGCTCCATAAGGCGGACGGAGAATTGTAGCTCCATGACCAATATAGCCCGTGAGCAAGTCATTTACCCCGCCAATCTCTGCCTGAATCCCTGCTGCATCTAAATGTGTCAGCTGTGGATGTGACATTGTATGATTGCCAATCTGACAGCCTATCTCTTCCATCTTCTGAACAGTTGCCGCAACATCAACTCTGCTGTTCTGAAGTCCTGTACCTGTCATAAAGAATGTTGCTTTTGAATTATACTGTTCCAGCACATTCAAAAGTTCCATTGTACGTTCCCCTGGACCATCATCAAACGTCAGCGCCATCATTGGCTTTGTCAGATCAAGGGAACTCTCTTTCGATTTAAGCTTTCCGTCTTTTGCAAAAACGCAGTCACTTGCACCAATATGCTTCTCCCCTGTTACCATTCTGGCTTCTCTGTCAAAATAATATGTATCTTCTCCAAGCTTAACCCAGCCAACAGCTGCTTTCCCATCCTCTTGAAGATAGTACTTCGCTCCATCACGTTCCTGCCATCCTGTCTGCATCACACCTTCTTTATTAAACAGGTATTGTGCATTCTTAATCGTCTGCCAGCCTGTCACTTTATTTCCTTCTGCATCAAAGTAATACATCTTGCCCTTAGAAGGAATAAAACTTTCGGTTACATAAGCCCCTTCAAGATTCTTAAACTTATTGCCGTCCCACTCACCATATTTATTCTTTACCGTCAGAAGTCCATCTTTTGTATACACTTGAACTTTTCCAAGCCATTTGTTGATTAATGCGTTCTCTAACTCTTTCGAAAGCTTAACATCTACCGGAAATTCTCCTTCCGTTACGCCATCGGCATCACACTTCAATTCAATTCCTTCACCGCTTTTCAGCTGTTCCGCCAGATCTTTCACAGTCATATTCGTCTTTTCATCAAGTACGGTATCTTCGTCTCCTTCAACCTCTACCTGAACTCCAAGTGCAGGTATCTCTGCTTCCTGAAGCATGGATTCCACAGCTCCTGTTACTTTAACTCTGGTAAATTTTTCCTTACTGGCAGCTGCTGCCGTATTGCATAGCAAAACTACCAGTACCAGTAATGCCGCAAGGCCCATCTGGCGTCTGCGTAAAAAGCGTTGTCTCCTTCTGTTTCTAATCTGACTTTCCATCTGACTGTATCTCCTTCTATAAAAATCCTCATCTCCTTTTTTATTATATCGAATCTTGTCAGATTAAGCAATTACTCTAATTCTTAAAACTCTGTCAAATCCCTTAATATCTTCTTCAAAATTTCTTAACATTTTTCAGCAATAGCTATGCATAGCTGACAATATATTTATAACTGTTCCATATCTTCTTCACTAAACACTTCACTAATTGCCGCCCCCGGCGCTACCATAGGCCATACCTTCTCATCTGCGTCAATCTGACAGTCAATCACGACCGGTCGCCCAAGTGTCAGCGCCTTCTGAAACGCTTCCTGAAACTCTTTTCGCGTCACCGCGCGCATTCCTTCTGCCCCCATTGCCTCTGCAAGTTTTACAAAATCTACCGCATCATTCAGTACAGTTGCAGAATAGCGTTTTTCATAAAATAAATTCTGCCATTGACGTACCATTCCAAGTACATGATTATTCAGTACAACTTGAATAATCGGAATATGATATCTTGCAGCCGTAGCAATCTCGTTCATATTCATTCGGAAACATCCGTCGCCTGCAATATTAACAACAACCTTCTCTTTCACACCAAGTTTTGCACCAATTGATGCGCCAAGTCCATATCCCATCGTTCCCAATCCACCGGAAGTCAAAAATGTACGTGGTTTCGAATATTTATAAAACTGCGCTGCCCACATTTGATTCTGTCCGACTTCTGTCGTAATCACTGCTTCTCCCTTTGTCTGTCGGTAGATTTCTTCCACAACATACGGACCACTTAATACTTCCGGATGATATGTCAGCGGATATTTCTTCTGATACATCTGAATCTGCTCAATCCATTCGTGATGATCCTGCTGATCAAACCGTTCATTTAATAATTTCAGAACTTCTTTTAAATCCCCCGAAATACTCGCATCCGTAATAATATTTTTATCCACTTCCACTGGATCCACATCTATTTGAAGAATCTTCGCTTTATTTGCAAATTTGGCTGCATTTCCTGTAACACGGTCACTAAATCTGGCTCCTGCAACTACAAGCAAATCACACTCACTCACACCATGATTAGAGGTTTTTGTACCATGCATTCCAAGCATTCCCGTATAGAGCGGATCTGTTCCCGGAAAACCGCCCTTTCCCATCAGAGAATCGCAAACAGGCGCATCCAACTTATGTGCAAATTCCAAAAGTTCTTCGGATGCTCCTGAAAGAATTGCCCCGCCTCCTACAAAAATGTACGGTCTTTTACTATCCTTCAGCATCCGAACAGCTATATCAATATCTGTCTCTGTAATGTGTTCTGTTACCGGTTTAATCTCTTTTTTTTCTATTTTCGCATATTCTGCCGTCTGTGCCGTTATATCCTTTGGAATATCAATCAATACCGGACCTGGACGTCCAGTTCGTGCTATCTCAAACGCCCTTCGAATTGTATCTGCCAGTTTCTCCACATCTTTGACAATATAGTTATGTTTCGTAATTGGCATTGTAATTCCTGCAATGTCAATTTCCTGAAAACTATCTTTTCCAAGCAGGCTCACTCCTACATTACAGGTAATTGCAACAACCGGAACGGAGTCCATATAAGCAGTTGCAATTCCTGTTACCAGATTTGTAGCTCCCGGTCCGCTTGTGGCAAAACATACACCAACTCTTCCCGTTGCTCTTGCATAACCGTCGGCAGCATGCGCTGCTCCCTGTTCATGTGACGTTAAAATATGTGTGATTTCATCACTATGTTGATAGAGGGCATCATAGACATTCAAAATTGCTCCTCCCGGATATCCGAAAACAGTATCTACCCCCTGTTCTTTTAGACATTCTATTACTATTTCAGCTCCTGTCAACTTCATAAACCTCTCCTCCTACTTTGGTATTTCAAGCACTGCTCCGCGGTTTCCGCTCGTCACAAGCGCTGCATATCTTGCCAAATATCCGGTTGTTACCTTTGGCTCTCTCGGCTTCCATTCTCTTTTTCTTCGCTCCAGTTCTTCTTCTGCGACATCCAATGTAATACTGA
>CAUCYJ010000171.1:0-5242 GCA_958446945.1 uncultured Lachnospiraceae bacterium
AGACGCCGAAAAATAGATCTGCACGATGATTTTCTGTTCCGCAATGCTCCGGCGCTTGTATTCATTACAGCGGATACTGCTCTGGATGCAGGACTGGCTGCACAAAATATGGAGTTAATGGCTGTATCCAATGGACTCGGCGCTCTCTATAACGGTTATCTCGCCGGTATCGCTAACCGAATCCCAGATGTGCGGGAATGGCTCTCACTTTCACCGGACGAAACAATCCATGCCTGTATGCTGCTTGGATATCCCCATGTATTTTATGAAAGAACTGCTCCGCGCAGGATTGCAAATGTGACATGGAAATAATACATAACACGAGGTAGAATTACATGAATAAAAAAGAAGTTGCAGAAATTAAAAAACAGTTTTCTCCTTCCAATTGCGCCATTACCCGCATTTGCGGATGCTATGTAGATGCTGAGAAGGAACGAAAAACAGAACTAAAAGAAGCATTCCTCTCTCTTCCTGAAGAAGAAATGTTTAAATATTTTGATATTTTCAAAAAAACCCTTTCCGGAACTATTGGGAAAAATCTGATCAATCTTGATTTTCCACTGGAACAGGAACTTTCTGATGGCGCCCAGACATTTCTTTTGAAACTAAGAGATAGTAAGCTAAAAGACGATATGCTGTTAGATGAATTTTATGACAGAGTAATCGCACATTATTCCTATGGTGAAAACTATTACATTATCCTGATTCACGCTGCCTACGATATTCCGGGCAAAGCATCTGACGGGGATGAAATGTTTGATTCCTCCGAATATGTCTACGAACACCTTCTTTGCAGTATCTGTCCGGTCAAATTATCCAAGGCCGGACTCTGTTACAACGAAGAAACAAATAGCATTATGGATCGAATTCGTGACTGGATTGTGGAAGTTCCGCAAAAAGGATTCCTGTTCCCTGCTTTTACTGACCGAAACAGCGATATCCACAGTCTCCTCTACTATTCAAAAAATCCAGAAGAATTACAACCAGAATTTGTAGAAGAATTCCTCGGCTGCCGGATTCCGCTTACCGCAAAGACTCAGAAAGAAAGCTTCCATACAATTATCGAAGAAACTCTTGGAAATGAATGCGATTATGAAGTTGTCAAAAATATCCATGAAAAATTAAATGAAATTGCAGAAGAGAATAAAGAAAATCCGGAACCTCTCTCTCTTGATAAAACAGAGGTAAAACGACTTCTTGCAAGCAGCGGAGCAACGGAAGAACATCTGGAAGAGTTTGACCGTCAATATGAAGCCTCTACCGGAAGTGATCAGTCTTCTTTTCTTGTATCAAATATTGCCAGTACAAGAAAGTTTGAAGTGAAAACGCCAAACATTACCATTCAGGTAAATCCAGATCGTACCGACCTGATTGAAACAAAAATCATCGACGGACGCCGCTGTATCGTCATTCAGATGGATGACAGTGTAGAAGTCAATGGAATCCACATTATGGGATTGACTGAAGAATAATATTGAAATTTATTAGAAAGTGCTTTTAGAACATAAAACGGAGCTGTTGCGTCAGTAAACAAATCTACTGACGCAACAGCTCCTGCTTTTCCCGCTATAAACGTTAACAATTAACATTTTTTTCTAAAAATAAATGATGAAAAAATTGCTGATAGGCAAAATCCGTTCTCCTAATAAGAACATCTTCTTTTGATGGTTCTACTGCAATCACTTCATTTTCTCTTGCAAAATAATTTGTAGTAATACCAGCTCCACTTCCAAAATCAAGTATACGTTTTCCTTGAAGCGTTCCCATTTGAAGCCATACGATACGTTTCATCAGCATTTCCTACGGTGGCAGTTCTCTCGCACACCATTTATTAAAATTCATTTCTACTGCTCCTTTTCCTGCTCTACACAGGTTACCATTCCCTTTTCCACAAGGAACGCCGGCTTGTAAGATAATTTTGCTTTTCGCAGTCCTTCTGCTCCCGTATCTTCTTCTCTATTTACATACTTGTAATTCAAACATTCATGCTGCACAAACTGCTGGTTAATCACTGTATAAGCTCCGTCCACATCTGCAAATGCCTTCTCAATATGCACGACAAACGTATCTTCACAAATTGGTTCTCCCATGGTAAATGCTACAATTCTTCCATCTACACGAAGAATTCCTCCAACAACTCCTAATTCCTCAAATAACCGCAAAGAATTCAATGTTACGCACATTTCTTCATTTTTATCTTCATCATCATCACATCCGTTTTCTTTTCTCCACAGAAGCGCCATCTGAAAACATTCTTCTACATTTTCTTTTGTCAGTTTTTCATAAGTCCAGTTAGCATGGGTTGCCATAAATCGATTAACATGATTTCGTTTGGAGTGAAGTTTCTTTCCAGACAACGTAGCCAGCTTTTCAGCTTCATAAACATAATCTGCCCAGTCTCTGTTATACTCTATCTGAAATTTTCCCGGAAATAACTGTTCTAACTGTGCAAACTGATCCGGCGTCACTGCATGAAGTGCCAAAGGAATTCCCTTTTCTCTGCAAAGTTCTTCCAGGCACAGAATTGCCTTTTTGATATTCTCCGGTGTTCCTGCCGGATAAGAATAAGAATACTTTCCATTCAATTCATCTTCAAATACCAGTGTATCTTCAATAACTGCAAAACCACCGTTATAAAATCTTGACCATAAAAATCCATTTACAAATGTTCTGTCACAGCTTCTAGACGGATAATTCCAGAAATATTCTGAAATTACCTCTTTATCTTCTAGCTGCGGACGTTTAAACTCAATTAACATAATACCTCTTTCTACTTCACAATACTATACTGCTTTTGTCCGATCCGCTTTCACAAACACAAAAAATCCTATTACAAACATAATTGCTAAAATAAAAACGCCCCCGTTTGCATTGCCTGTTACCTGAGCAAAAACTCCCATCAGAGCAGTTCCCATAAAAGCTGCGCCTTTTCCGCAAATATCAAAAATCCCGAAAAATTCTCCTGCTTTTTCCGGCGGAATAATTTTTGCAAAATAAGATCTAGACAATGCCTGGATTGCTCCCTGGAACATTCCCACACAGACTGCCAGCATCCAGAATTCCCACTGTTTATCCAACTGAATCGCAAACAAAGCAATCCCTGCATAAGCTGCTATGCAGATTTTAATCAGACTGCTTGTCTCGTACTTCTTAGCCAAATTCCCAAAGAGTAGTGCAAACGGAAATGCTACAATCTGCGTCACAAGAAGCGCTACTAAAAGATTCATTGCATCCAGTCCCAATGCACTTCCGTAAGCAGTTGCCATCTCGATAATTGTATATACGCCATCGATATAAAAGAAAAATGAAATAAGAAATAAAAATATTTTCTTATGCTTCTTTATATCTCGAAACGCATGTCCAAGTCTCTGAAAACTCTCTCTTACCGGGTGTTTATGATATTTTGCATAGTGAATCTGTTCATAGTTTTTCAGCAGTGGGATGGTTACAAGAAACCACCATGCTGCATTCAGGAAAAATGCGATTGCCATCGCTGTTGTCATTGTAATGCCTATCTGTTCATAAAGCAGTACCACCGCAAGACTGAATACAAACGGAATACAGCTTCCAAGATATCCCCACGCATAACCATGTGAAGATACCATATCCATTCTCTCATGAGTGGTCACATCCGAAAGCATTGCATCATAAAACACAAGACTTGATGAATAACCAACTTTTGCAATTACAAACACTGCCAGAAAGACAATCCATGACTTTGGCAGAGAAAGCGCCGCACATCCAAGCACACCTACCATCATGCTGGCAATAAAGATAGGTTTTTTAAACCCTTTTGTATCTGCGATCGTTCCAAATACCGGTCCGATCAGTGCTACCAGAATGGTAGAGACAGACGCCGCATATCCCCAGTATGCCAGATAATCCACTTCCGACAGACCTGCCGCTTCTGCCATCGCATTAAAATAAATCGGTATGATTGTTGAGACAAGCAAAATAAACGCTGAATTCCCCACATCATACAAAATCCAGTACTTTTCTAATTTTGTCAGTTTTGTTTTTCCCAATCAGATATCCTCCTCGATCCTCATCCTTCGCGAAACTATTACTCAAAATTCCGATCAAATCGATCACTTAATTCTGTTCCTACTTCTACACTGGACTCAAAATCTCTGATCAATCCAAGCGCAACCGGCACTGCTCCTTCTAACCGTTTCTCCAGTCCAACGATACTTTCACTGCACTTTGGATTATCTTTCGGACGAAGCAAATGCCCCTGAAGCGATTCATATTGTCCTGAAATTCTCATCCCAATATCGATAAGCGCTCGCTTCACCGGGCATGGCGCTGTCAATACAATTTTGCAAAAACGCATAGATCTCAGTGATCTGCAGGCATATTTTGAAGTAATTCCTTCATAAAATTCTGCAACGATCCCTGCCGTTTTCGGATCTGTTGGAAATGTCTTTCCAATCGGATAAGACAATGGTTCTTCACCATTCTTTCTCATGAGATGCTTTTCAAATTCGCTCTCAATCTCAATGTGTCCGACACCGGTTCGAAGAATCTCAGACTCCACAAATGGATGACATTCACTGTCCAGTGCAAAATGGCAGATAAAACCTAATGCATACGCATATTCCGGAGAATCCATTCCCTTTTCTTCTATGATTTTCTGCGCATGTTCGATAAATCCCAATGCAGATTCTTCATGGATCCGATATCCGGTTCCACTGATCTCATTCTTCTGAAATGGATGATAGAAAAAAAGATAGTCCGGTCCTTGCAGACCGATTCGAAATAAAGGCAAATAACGAAGCGCCCGCTTACGATTCTCTTCATCCAGTTTTCTTAAAACTTTATTTCCAAATTGATTATGTGCATAAAGTGCCGGCATATAAATCCCTCCTGTCCTTATCAGATATCGCCGTACAGAAAATATTTTATCACAAAGTTACCTGATATGGCTATAGTCTTCTTTTACAAAAATAGAAACCGGATACACTCATCTGTTGTTCCGGTTTCCATTTATATCATTCATTTCTTTCCGCTGTATTCATTCGCTTATGCCCTAAATCTTGTCTCTTTATCAAACTCTTAGTCTTCCTGCATATTCGCCAGTTTTGCCGCCTGGTCTGCTGCAATCAGACTGTCAATAATCTCGTCAAGATCACCATTCATAATAGCGTCAATCTTATACAGTGTTAATTTGATACGGTGCTCTGTCACACGTCCCTGCGGGAAGTTGTAAGTACGGATCTTCTCTGAACGATCTCCTGTACCA
>CAUCYJ010000172.1:0-5211 GCA_958446945.1 uncultured Lachnospiraceae bacterium
ATTCGGCGAATACTATGCTCCTTGAGCTGCTCTGCCAGGTTTTGATGCGCCGCGTCATTTTTGCAAACAATGAGAGAACCTGTTGTATCCATATCAATCCGGTGAACGATCCCAGGACGCATTACTCCATTAATCCCGGATAAATTTCCCTGGCAGTGATAAAGAACAGCATTGACAAGCGTATGGCTATAATGTCCGGCTGCAGGATGAACTACCATTCCCTTTGGCTTGTTAACAATTAAAATATCCTCGTCTTCGTAAAGAATGTCCAAGGGAATATCCTCCGGGACAATATCCGGTTCCTGCAGTTCTGGAATCTGTACTTCGATCCGGTCATCCGGAGATACTTTATAGTTAGCTTTCACAATTATACCATTTACAGAAACAAGGCCATCTTTTAATAATTTCTGAATATAGGAACGAGAATACATTTCCATTTCTTGTGCTAAAAATTTGTCAATCCGATCATTAGACTGTTCTTCTACAATAAATACTTCCAGATTATTCATTTGTAGTTCCTTTCTTTCTATGCAGAAATAAATCTGTCATTAAATCCATATCTTCCTCTTTATAATAAAACAGAATCAGACAAAGAAGTATAAAAGTAGCTACTGTAACAAAAATATCTGCAACATTAAAAATCGGAAAGTTAATCAGTGAAAGATACAAAAAGTCAATTACATAATTATGACAAACGCGATCAATCATATTTCCAACTGCCCCCGTCATAATAAAAACAAGACACCAACGAAGCGGAGTGTACCGTTTTTCAAATGGCATTTTCGTGAAAAAGAACATCCCGATCATTAGCATAAAAACACCGATAAGAACAAAAAACACTTTTTGATTTTGGAATATGCCAAATGCAGCTCCTCTGTTTTCCAGATATTGCAGTTGAAATACATTTCTAATCAAAATAATAGGTTCTTTATCTTTTAAATTTACTACCGCCAGATATTTGGTAATCTGATCGATTACTACTCCCACCAGAAATGCAAGCATACCAAAGGAATAGCACCGCCTTTTTAAAACATTTGTCATGAAATACACTTCTTTCTTTAAATTGTTTTACAATAAAATACATTTGCTTAAATATATTTATTGATGCATACACTAATCCGTCCTTTTTTCGTTTTGCCGGATGCCTCACAAAAACGAAAGCGTCCAAGTCCCCGAACAGAAATAATGTCCCCTTCTTTTACTTGATAACCATTTGAAGTGATCAGCTTCCCATTCACAAAAACTTTTCCACCTTCAATCTGGCCGGTCAATTTACTTCTGGATGCGGAAAATGCTAGCGCAAGCAGGCTATCCAAGCGCACAGACGCAACTGTCCCACGAATCGACTCTAATTTCGGTTCATAGTGAAATTCTTCTTTTAAGATTCTCTGAGCCAGAACAGTTGTATGACGTATCCGTGTTAAATTGTCACAAATATATTGTGCGATGGAGCGATGTGCAAATAAAATAGCTCGATCTTGTTCTACAAGAATATCACCCAATTTACCTCGCTCCAATCCCAAATGCAAAACTGCACCAAGCACGTCTCGATGTGAAAATTCTTCTGCGAATTTCTTTTGGAGCGGTACAATTGCAATTGTTTCATACGGAAAATCGATCTCTTCTACTGGATACAAAGAAAAAGCATCAGGTAGAAATGCAACCATCTGACGCTCTGAATACATATATCCTCCGCTGGAACAATACATCGTGTCAAATTCATTGTGCGGTGTCGTATGTAAAATATTTAGTTCATTCAAATTCAAAAAATCTGAATAGCAAATGATACCGCGCCGATATGCTGTCCGCGAC
Organism: uncultured Lachnospiraceae bacterium; assembly: GCA_958446945.1. GTDB lineage: Bacteria > Bacillota > Clostridia > Lachnospirales > Lachnospiraceae > UBA9414. Next base: position 1,813 of record CAUCYJ010000172.1, read on the forward strand.
AGCTCTATCAGGCGCTTCTGTAACATTAATTCTTCTTTTTGCATAAATCCTTCCTTAAAAACGTGTACGAATAGAAGGAACATCAAATGAAGAGTTCAGTAAATCCTGTAAATCCCCGGAAATCTCAACATTCGTTGGTGTTACAAGGAAAATATAATTGGAGATTTTCTGAAGATTTCCGCTAATTGCAAATGCGGCTCCGGATGTGAAGTCAATAATCCGCTGTGCAATCTCAAGATCCAGTCCTTCCAGATTTAAGATGACCGTGCGTCCATCTAACAGCGTCTCTGTAATATCCCTTGAATTATCTACAGAATTCGGCTTAATTACGCAAACTTCCATGCTAGGTGCACTCTTTCTTGCTGTTGGACGCATCGGAGTTACTTTATTATTAGACATTCTTGAAGATTTGGAATGACTGTCACTGTAGTCTTCTTCCTCTTCTATGCTGTCTTTTTTTCCAAATGCATTTTTCTTTGATTTATCATCATAATCATCAAATTCTTCATCATCATCCATGAAATCATCATCATCATAATCATCTTCATCTAATTTCATGATGGAAAGAAACTTATCTAATACTCCCATGTTATTTTATACACTCCTATCTTATGTTCTGTCGTAATTTCTCTCACCGAAGATGCCTGTTCCTACACGGACAAGCGTAGCGCCTTCTTCAATCGCAACTTCATAATCGTTGGTCATACCCATTGAGAAAATACTCATAGTAACATTATTAACTTTTTTTGCTGTGATGTCAACAGATAATTGCTTTAATTTTGCAAAATATATCCTATTTTCTTCAGGTTTTTCTACATATGGTGCAATGGTCATAAGTCCCTTTACGCGAATGTGAGGAAAATCTGCAAAACGATCAATTTCTTTCAGTAATTCTTCCGACGAAAATCCGAATTTGCTTTCTTCTTGTGCGACATTTACCTCGAGAAGAATATCTGTTATACAGTCTTTTTTTGCCGATTCTGCTTCAATTGCTTCTGCAAGACGCAGCGAATCCACCGAATGAATTAATTCTGTTTTTCCAATAATATATTTAATTTTATTGCGTTGCAGATGACCGATCATATGCCATTTCATATCCTCCGGAAGCTGATCGTATTTTTCTGTCAGCTCCTGAACTTTATTTTCACCAAAATCTCTTATTCCACAGTCATATACTTCCTTTAACATGGAAACCGGTTTTGTTTTGCTGACTGCAATCAAAGTTACTTCTTCCCGTTTTCGGCCACATCGCTCACATGCAGCCTGAATGTTTGCTTCTACTTTCTTCAAATTTTCTTCTAACATGATCTTACACTCCTCTATTCTAAGACAATTTCATTTTCCCGAACAGTATCTCCATACAAGGCAATCTGGTCATAATTAGATAATCCGTAAGAACTTCCAGACTGAATCACATAATATTCTTCACTTTCTGCCAGTACATTAATTTGTTTAAAGACCGCATAGCCTTTATTGACATTATATACACCCTTTAACGTCTTCGTCTTGCCAATTACATAGGTATCCTGGGATTCTGGCTCAAGAATTACATCTCCCTCTTCAAATGAGCTCTGTTCTAAGTATGAAATGCCTTCTTCTTCATTTGCGTAATAGACATCAGCTGCAACAAATTCTGTTGTATTTTTCTTTTTCTTTTTCAAGACGCCACTCTCATTTGTTTTTCCGCTGGCTGTAATATATTCTGTTGGTACAATATAAAACTTCTTTTCCACAACTGCCGATTTTGGAATCTTAAGCCCTGACTGATCTTCCAGAATGAGTTCAAAATCAAGATATCTATCACCTGCATAACGGATCATAGAATGATCAAATGTCAGATACGCAAAATAAGCATCTTCTTTTTTTTCAATTCGAATTCCAGCCCAAATATTTTCATTGTCTTTCAGCATTTTAAGCTTTACTGCATTTGCTTTTGATTCCAGAAGCGTTTTCGCCGTATCATCAGACAGCACCGTTACAATCTGCCATGACTCAGAAGTAATCAGCCGGCAGATCGGATCCCCAGCTTTCACCTTCTGATTATTCGTAAATTCCTGACGGCTATAACCTTTCTTCTGCAAGTGGGCTGACGTAACCTGCTCTGCAGTCAGCTCCTCATAACCATCTTGGGAAAACTGTATGATACCATCATCTGGCGTCTGAAACAGACTTAATCCAGAAATAGTTCCTCCCTGAATCAAGGAGTCAAGATACATCTGTTTGCCAATAGAAGAATTATTCTGCAAAATACTTTCCAGTCCTGTTTTTAGACTATACGTTTCTGAAAAACGGTTCGAATCATAATTCTCTACAAAATTCTGTGTTTGCATAAGAAACTGTGCTGTATCTTCCTGATCCAAAACAGCTTCTTCTGACTGTAAAGAATTCTCATCATAAGGAATCTTTTCTTCTGAAAGCGTATAAATATTTTGTCCAACAGCAACCTTGCTCCCTTCCGCAGCATAATAATTAAGATAACCGCCAGCTGCTGCCGGAATGATTGTTTCTTCTCTGAGAACAAGACCACTGTATGAATTATCTTTCAAAATAGATCCTTCTCGCACTTCATATCTAATCACATGATTCTTCGTTAGATAGGTAAATACAGTCACGATTAGATAAATAAAAATTACTCCAAAAATTAGCAATCCGATATTAAATTGCTTGTTTCTCTTTTTAAATGTTCTGATATTTGAATATTCTTTCAGTTTTCCAGCCACCTGGCAATGCCTCCTATATTAAATCTTAGAAAGTGCCGGACCATTACAGTAATGGAATTCTTTTCCCTGATAAATTCCCCGTTCTTCCATCTGTGTAAGTGCTTCATCTTTTAGCTTCCACCAACTTGTATTCCAATTCGAAAAAATAGCTTCTTCTTCCGGAACCCGGCTAAAAAGCCTCTCTACGACAATCATTGGATCTAGATATGCAATAAATGTAAGTAATCGTTCAAGATATTCTTCTTTTGAACATATTTGTATTGTACCATTTTCATACGCTTTGGACAATACTGTGTTGCGAGCAATATAAAGAGAATGTAATTTTACTATATCTGATCCAAGAACAGAAACAATCTTAGCTGTTTCAATGACATCTTGCATTGTATCTCCCGGAAGATTTAAAATAAGATGGGTACATACTTCAAAAGAATAGCGATGAATTCTGAGAACGCTGTCAATATACTCGGCCAGTCCATGTCCCCTTTGAATGTTGGCCAGCGTATGATAATTTGCAGTCTGAAGTCCAAGTTCAATCGTAATTCTTACATCGTATTCCAATTGAATTTTATACAGCAATTCAAGGTAGTCATCACGAATACAATCCGGTCTGGTAGAAATAGAAAGTTCCACAATATCCGGAAAAGATGCTGCTTCCCGCATATATGTTTCGAATTGGTTC
>CAUCYJ010000173.1:0-5184 GCA_958446945.1 uncultured Lachnospiraceae bacterium
TGCCCATCTACCGCAAGGAAGTCTACCTCCAGATCCAGGAGGCCAACAAGGCCGCTGTGGATGCCGAAGGTATGGCAGCACTGAAGAACCTGTTGGGGTAAAACAAAGAAAATAATGGAAATGACACAGACTCCGGAGTATGCAATCCGGAGTTTTTTCTGAATACGCATATTGAAAAAAGAGGGCACAATTTCCCAAAATTATAAAAATACATTGAAAGGACTTAGATATAATAGTATAATTTGAAAAAAGAGGGCACAATGTTCTCAAAATATCAAAGTGGAGAAAAACATGGAAATAAAAAGAGACTTATATCTGCAAAGAATAGTAGATAGAATGCATAATGGAATGATAAAGGTTATTACGGGAATAAGACGTTCCGGCAAATCATATCTGTTGTTTACCATATTTAAAAACTATCTTATATCCCAAAATGTTCCGGAAGATCATATTATTGCGATAGAACTGGATATGTTGGAAAATAAAAGGTATAGAGATCCCTATGTAATATTGGATTATATTAAAAGCCGGATAACAGATGAAAAAGATTACTATATTTTCCTTGATGAAGTCCAACTCCTGGAAGAGTTCGAGGAGGTTCTGAATTCTCTTCTTCATATAAAAAATGCAGATATTTATGTAACGGGAAGCAACTCTAAATTTTTGTCAAAAGATATTATCACCGAGTTCAGAGGGCGTGGAGATGAAATACATGTTTTTCCGGTCAGTTTTAAGGAATATATGGATGTATTCGATGGTGATAAATATGAAGGATGGAGTTCTTATGTTAATTTTGGTGGGCTTCCGTTAACCATTACGATGAATACAGATGAGCAGAGAATGGAATATCTTACCGGATTGTTTGAAGAGACATACATTAAAGATATTATTGAACGTAATCATATAGAAAAAATTCAGGAAATAAACGACTTGATTAATATACTGGCATCAGGAATCGGTTCACTGACAAATGCATCGAAAATAGAAGCTACATTTAAAAGTGTGATTCAGTCAGATATCAGCCTGAATACCATTCGGAGCTACATTGAGTACCTTAAGGATGCCTTTATTGTAAGCGAGGCCAATCGATATGATGTAAAAGGAAGAAAATATATTGGAACTCCACTGAAATATTATTTTGAAGACGTAGGTCTCAGAAATGCCAGACTTGGATTCAGACAGACAGAAGAGACTCATATTATGGAGAACATCATTTATAATGAACTCCGGGTTCGGGGATTTCATGTGGATGTTGGTGTGGTTATGAAACGGAACAGAACCAAAGAGGGAGTGCAGGAAAAAAAACAACTGGAAATTGATTTCGTAGCAAATAAGGGAAGCAAACGATATTATATTCAATCAGCATTCAGTCTTCCGGATGATGAGAAGAGAATGCAGGAAAAGGCATCCCTGATAAATGTAGGTGATTCATTTAAAAAGATTATCATTGTAAAAGATATTATTAAACCATGGAATGATGATGACGGAATATTGACAATGAGTATTTTTGATTTTCTGTTGAATGAAAATAGTCTGGACTTATAGTTTTTAGGACAGTAGATTCCATACAAAGCATAAATAAAGAGGGATTACGTGTGTTTCATATTATAGATGAACGTTTTTTTGTACCGTTGGCATCTCCGAATAAATTAGTATATTGGGAATGTATCTGCAAGTTATTTTCCGTCATGGATCATCAGCTTTCCTTTGGAGTGGACAGAGATGTTGTGGTGGAGGAACTGCAATATTATTTTGAACAGACCCAGGCAGCGGATTTTGATGAAGAAGAATTCCAGGGAAAAAATGCAAGAGATAAGGCAAACTGGATGTTGCGAAAACTGGAAAATTATGGATGGATAGACATCGAGACAGATAAAAGTTATGTACAAAGAGTTAATTTTAAGGAATATGCCGTCAAGATTATAAAGACATTGTTGGAAATTGCAGAAGGTAAGCAAATCGAATATCAGGGATATATTTACACTATATATAGCCTGGTGCGAGGTACAACGGACAATCCGGGAATCGTTCTTTTGTCAATTGTGGAAAATACAGATATGTTGATTACCGGTCTGAAAAACCTGAGTTCCGGAATCAAGCATTATATTGATGAACTGACAAAGTATAAGACTCCGGCGGAAATTATGGATGTTTTATTCAACGATTACATAGAAAATATTGTAGACAAAGCATATCATCGATTGCTCACTTCAGATAATGTCTCTAAATTCCGACCGGAGATTATAGAGAGACTGGAAAGTAAAAGCCATAGTAAGGCTTATGTGGAAAAAGCAGGTGCGGAACTGGCTTCCATTCGGGAAATTGCGCCGGAAGAAGCAGAAGAACTGGTCTATCATTATATTCATCAGGTCATAGATGCTTTTCAGAATATGGATGAAATCCTGGCAGAAATCAATCGTAAAAATACGCAATATCAGAGGGCAGCTATCAATCGTGCCAAGTTTTATCTGATTGGCGGCGAGGATGTCAGGGGGCAGATCAAGGATATTCTTTCTGAAATGAATGAGAAAATCAATCGGGAAAACATGGATCTTGGTGGAATTTACAGGATTGAATTTTTGGATGATCTGATCCGGATATACAGTTCAGCAGTTATAGATGAGAAATCTTTTTATACTCCGATTGAAGGAAAGAAAACATTTGAACCGGAAATAATCCAACAGGAGGAACCGGACACTGAACTCAGAAATGAGAAGAAAAGGAAAATGCTTGAAAAGCTGGCAAGAGTCCTGAACCCGGAGAAAATAGATGGATATGTAGAAAAACAGCTTGGAGAAAGACCGGAAATGTTAGCTTCGGAGTTACCGTTAGATACTACGGATGATTTCGTGAAGATGATTTATGTTCGATTGTACGGTCAGAGAAAAAACATGAAGTATGTAGTGAGTGTAAGAGAGACCATACAGAAGGAAGGTTACCAATTTACGGATTTTACAATACGAAAGAAGGTACAAAAGTAGGATGGATATTTTAAACGGAATGTTGCAGAAAGACAGGGATAATTTCTCACGGATATGTAACCGGCTGCTAAGTTCCTGCTTTTTATGTAAAAGAAATGAAACAACCAGATTAGATTATTATTTTGTAACAAAATACAAGGAAAAATTTGCGGAATGTTTTGCACTATTGGGCTACCGTTTGGAAATTAATGAAGAATATGGTGTGGTTCAGTTAACCAATCCACAAAACTATAACCGCTACAATATGAAACTGTTTGAATCGGTTCTCTTGTTAATTCTCAGAATTTTATATGATGAAAAGAGAAGGGAACTTTCTACTACAGAGGAAGTAATTGTAAATGTGGGGGATATTCATGAAAAATTCTTAAGCCTGAAGATCAGAGAGAAAATGATAGACAAGACAACTTTTCGCAATGCAATCAGTACATTGAAAAGGTTTCAGATCATAGAGATATTGGATACCAGCCTTACGGAGGAAGAATCCCGGATTATTATCTTTGACTCTATTCTGATGGCTGTTCGCGTGGAAGATATTAAGGCAGCTTATGAAAAGCTGGAAATTTACAAAAGAGGAGGAAAAAACAGTGAAGAAACTGACGAGAGTGAAATTGATTAACTGGCATCGCTTTGTTAATGCAACAATAGATCTTGAAAAATCTACACTGATTTCCGGAGAAAACGGAGCTGGAAAATCCACTCTTTTGGACGCTATTCAGTTCGTGATTATTTGTTCAACCAATTATTTTAATAAGGCAGCTCATGAAAACGGGAAAAGAAAACTGACCGGGTATATTCGCTGTAAGACCGGAAGAGAAAATAAACCTTATGAACGGACAGGAGAGATCAGTGCACATGTTGCACTGGAATTTTATGAAGAGAAAAAGGATAAATATTTTGTGATCGGTGCCGTGGTAGACTCTGCTTCGGAGGGACAGGAAAAAACGGCAAGATATTTGATGGACGGAGTACGATTCGAGGACTCTATGTTTTTTCAAGGAAAAGCGCCAAAGTCTATCAATCAGTTTCGGACAATGAATAGTTCTAAAATAAAACAATGGTGTACTACAGATAAAGAAGCAAGATCAATGATCAAAAACCGCTTTGGACGAATCGAAGATAAATTTTTCCGGCTGATTCCCAAGGCTCTGGCTTTTCGACCGATTGATGATATTAAAGATTTTGTGTATTCCTATGTATTGGATGAGAAGGAAGTCAATATTGATGTATTACGTGAAAATGTCCGGACTTATCAAGATTTACAGCGTACACTGGAAAACGTAAAAATTCGTATCGAGAGGTTGGAAAAAATCAATTCCTTACATGCCCAGGCAGCGGATGGATTACAGAAGGATAAGCAATATGGATATTATCTTGCGAGAGTAGAAGCGGATCTTATCCTGGAAGAAATAGAAAAGATGCAGGCTGAGATACAGACGGATACTTTGCGGTTGGAAGAACAAAACGGTCAGATCCAGACTGTGAAAAAAGAACAGATGGAAAAACAACAGATCAGAGATGATTTGCGTGCGGAACTTGCAACAGATAAAGATTTTCTGGCAAAAGACGAACAGGAGAAGCGACTGCAGTTATTGGAGAACAGAAAGACAGATTTGCTGAAGGAGCGGGAAAGCCTTCAGGAAAGCATGGACTCTGCCAGAATGCAGTTGAAAAAATTGCTGGAAGTAAAGGATGTGGACACATCTATAAAACTTTATTATCGAAACTTGTGCATGCCAGACAATGATATGAATCTGGCGCAGACAAAGGACACACTTTTGCAGGCTATTTCCTACAAAAATCTAATGCGAAATAAAGTGCTACAGAAAAAAGCAGAGACGATAGCAAAGGAAGCCGAAATCAGCGATGAAAAGCAGGAACTGGACAAGAAAATTGAACAGTTAATGAAGAAAAAATTTTCGTATTCTGAAGATGTAGAACGTGTAAGAATGGAAATTAAGGAAGAGTTTCAACGTATCGGACGGACTCCGGAACCGCGTATTTTATGTGAAATGTTGGAGATTACAGATGGATCCTGGAGAAATGCTGTGGAAGGTTATTTAAACACGCAGAGATTTTATATTCTGGTGGAGCCTGAAAATTTTGATATTGCATTGGGAATTTATGACAGGCTTCGAAAAGAGAAAAAAGCATATGGAGTAGGCCTTATTAACACACAGAATCTGGAAGAATATGATACCGCACC
>CAUCYJ010000174.1:0-5169 GCA_958446945.1 uncultured Lachnospiraceae bacterium
TGTTCCGGATGGAAAACTGGATGCCGGAACTCTGGAAGAAATCCGAAATCAGGGATTGGAACTGTTAGGGGTTGTACCACATGATGACCAGGTATATCAGTATGACTGTGATGGAAAGCCGATCATACAGCTTCCGAAAGATTCTCCTGTAAGAAGTGCACTGGGAGAAATTGTAAAGAAGTTAGGATTGTGAGTTGGGGGATTGAAAGTTTGATGATTGAGTAAACAGAAATATTATCTGATTTGGTATAACCAATTGCAAAGAAAGGAAAAACTTCATGAGAAATCATTGGGCAGAAATAGAAAAATATTTAGAAGACCAGAAGATAGCGCAGGAACTAATTGGAGAACTGAGAGATTTTCACATGCGTTATGAGGTAGAGGATCAGGTAAAGGAACGGGTAGAAAAACCGGATATCCTGTTTTATGGGAAAAAGATTCTGGAAATGTCAATAGCAGCGCTTCTTCAGGGAGATAACCTGTTACTTTCAGGTGCGAAAGCTACAGGGAAAAATGTACTATGTGAGACACTGGCATGGATATTCGGAAGACCGGAATACGACATTTCTTTTCATGTAAATACAGACAGTGCCGATCTGATTGGAACGGATACCTTTATAAATAATGAGGTTCGCCTTCGGAAAGGCCCCATCTACCAATGCGCGGAATTTGGAGGATTTGGAATCCTGGACGAAATCAATATGGCAAAAAATGATGCGGTTTCTGTACTGCATGCCACACTGGATCATCGGCGCAGAATCGATATTCCAGGATATAACAGGATTTTACTTCATCCGGCAACACGATTTATCGGCACGATGAATTATGGCTACGCAGGTACCAGAGAGCTAAATGAAGCATTGGTTTCAAGGTTTATGGTAATTGATATGCCTGAAATGGATGAGGATAGTGTCCTTTTTGTATTAAGACAACATTTTCCAGATGGGGAAAAAAGTGCACTGAAAGCTTTTGCAGGACTGTTTCTGGATTTGCAGATCAAAGCTTATCATGGAGAAATCTCAACAAAATCTCTTGACCTGAGAGGACTGGTTTCTGCTGTAAAAGCAACAAAAAGCGGACTTTCTCCAATTGATGCAATCCAGATGGGGATCATAAATAAAAGTTTTGATGTATTTGAAAAAGAGATCATAGAAGATGTGGTTTCTACCAGAATCCCATCTTCCTGGACCGGAAAAGACATATGGGGGTAAACTTGTATGGAGGATGTCAGATGGCCGGCGAAACAACTGGAAGAACATCGTCTGGAGATCAGCAATCGTATCAGAAATCTTTTTTGGACAGTCAGTGGTGATTATGATATGGAATTTGAACCGGACACAGAAAAATATGTTTATTCAAAACAAACGGTTCTATATGAGGCAGTGAAGCAGGGTGCCTTTGCACGATATTTTGATCAGAAGAAACTTGGCATGTATTTGATGAAAAAATTACATTTTTCTGCTGGAGAAGATATACTTTTGCCTCTTGCTGGATTATGCATGGATGCTGCTGTGGAGCGTTTTATCATTCGAGAACGTTTGGGAACAAAGGAAATCAGAGAACAGGCGTTCAGAGAATTGGAAAAGGCCGAGAAAGAGCAGGTATCAGACAAAGCTGGAACAGACCTGATTCACAGGATTAGGCTTCTGTATATAAGGCATGTTCTGGAGAACACAGACGATGAGGGAATGGATCCACAGGCAGAGATTGCATTGTACAAGATTCTTTCTCTGAAGGATGCGGAAAATACGGAAGATGTCATAAACGTGATAGATGAGATTTATAATCATGTTCTGGATCCCTCTTTTGAAAAAAGGAATGGAAATCTGGAGAAGATTCTGAATTTACCGGATATGGCATTGGCCAATGACGCGTGGCAGGAATGCATGACGGATGAACAGATGGAAGACATCATTCAAAAATATCTTTCTAATCTCAAAAAAAAGATGATGAGTCTGGATATCAGAAACAAAAAGAAAAAAAGATTTTATTTCTCTCCGGAAAATGAAGAAGTTCCGGAAAGCTCGGAGAATATAAATCCACAGGCAGTGCGACGGATACGGGAATATGTGGAACTGAATTACGGAAAATCGTATCTAAGTGAATCGGAACAGGCCAGAGTCAACCGGAAATTTTGTACAGGAATCCACAAAAACTGTATCCTGTATCTTACAGATGGAATTTTACAGAACCCTGTCATAAAAAATAATCAATACCGTTTTTCTCAGCTGCAGTTTGAAAAAAATAAAGCCTATTATGGAAATAATCACTGGATCATCAAAAGAAATATTTCTGTGTTGGCAGAGTCACTGAAACGGGCATTTATAATCCGAAAGGATGATTCTGTCAGCAGATCTGATGCAGGGCAGCTTGTTCCTGAAAGGTTATGGAAAATTGGAAGAACAGACGATGACAAGTTATTTAATAGAAAAAAGAGAGCAGAAGATTCTGAGTTTGTAATAGACGTCCTGATTGATTCCAGTGGTTCCCAGGCTGGCAGACAGGCTCAGGTAGCGGCGCAGGGATATATTATCAGTGAAGCATTAAGTCAGGCAGGAATTCCTCATCGGGTGACAGGATACTGTGCTTTCTGGGGATATACAGTACTTCAGAGATTTCGGGATTATGAAGATCCAAGTGAAACAAATGAAAGAATCTTTCAATTTCGGGCATATGCCAATAACAGAGATGGGCTTGCACTGAAAACAGTCTGTTCCTCTCTCATGGATCGACCGGAAAAAAATAAGATTTTAATCGTATTAAGTGATGGAAACCCCTGTGATATGAGTATACAACGACCAGGAACCCGCCAGCCCAGGATCTATGACGGAGAAGGAGCTGTGAAAGATACTGCATATGAGGTGCGTCGGGCCAGAAATCAGGGGATTTTCGTAATTGGTATTTTTGTAGGGAATGAGGAAGAACTCTCCGTGGAAAAGAGAATCTATGGAAAAGACTTTGCCTATATTCGTAATATCAGCAATTTTTCCCGTATGATAGGAACTTTTTTGCGAAGACAAATCGATATGGAATGAAAATGGAGGAATCACTATGGGTAAAATTGAATTTGCCAATTGCCAGGATGTAAGAAATCAGAAAAAGATACAGGAATTAGATTGTCCACGCTGTCATGAACCGGGAGGCATTGAAGCCTTTGTGAAAGACGGGATACTTGCAGAGGACGGAGTATGTGATAACTGCGGATATATTCTTCCAGAAGGAACAGAACTGGAGGAAGTGGAGTAAGAAGTATTTAAGGAGATAACAGATGAAAATTGCTGTAACTGGAAAAGGCGGAGTAGGGAAAACTACGATATCTGCAGTATTAGCACGGCTGTATGCAGAAGAAGGGAAAAAAGTATTTGCTGTAGATGTGGATCCAGATGCAAATCTTGGACTTGCACTGGGTTTTTCAGAGGAAGAACTGGAGAGTATTACGCCTATCAGTAAAATGAGAAGGTTGATTGAGGAGAGAACAGGTGCAGATAAAAGTAATACTTTTTATAAAGTCAATCCAAAAGTGGATGATATTCCTGAAACTTACGGAAAAGAAAATAATGGTGTTCGACTTCTGGTTTTGGGAACTGTGGAAACTGCGGGAGGCGGATGTGTATGCCCTGAAAATGTAATGTTGAAACGAATTATTAATAATTTGGTTTTACATAGAGATGATATAGTAATCCTGGACATGGAAGCAGGACTTGAGCATTTAGGACGGGGAACAACGGAAGGAATGGATCAATTTATCGTCGTGATAGAGCCGGGGGCCAGAAGTGTTCAGACTTATAAAAATGTAAAACGTTTGGCAGAAGAATTGGGTGTAAAGGAAGTAAAGGTCAAGTCGAGTCGCTGTATCTCTTAGTGCGGATCCCAGTATTATGGGAGAGGGACTGATGGGGAAAGAACTATCAGAAAAACCAGATGCTATTGAAAGCTTAACAGAATTTCTACTTTCTATTTAACAGAATAAGGAGATTTAGAATGTTACAGGATTGCTATGAAAAACATAATCTGGAAATGAAACCATATCAATACTACCTTGCGGAGTTTCAGAATGTAAATCCAAAGGAGGTTACAAGTCGGCTGGATATACCATTTGATGATAATAGCAAGTCATTTACAATAAAGTTTATGCAGAACACATACACCATCAGTTATCCAGAGTTCGAAATTCATTGCATAGATAAATCAGATAAAGATGCGGTTTTGTGTAATGATATTCATGCAAAAATCTTGATGTTACGATATTTTTCAGAGGGAGATTATATGAAAGCTGCGGGGGATCTTTCGTCCTATCGTGATCTTCCTTGGGGAGAGGTTTATTATAGACAGTTTTATGGGCGTTGTATTATGAGGCTCGCGAAAACATATGGAAATAGACAAGATGTTTTTAAAAGATTAATGGAAAAATTGGCAGGGAGACGTCAAAAGTATGGAGAAGTATCCTACGAATTTGAAGTTTTTCGTGAATTAAAATTATGTTTTATTTTATGGTCAGGTGATGAGGAATTTCCACCTTCTGCACAAATCCTTTTTTCTGATAATTTTCCAATGGCATTTGCAGCTGAGGATGTAGCGTATCTTGGAGATGTTATATTAGATTATATGAAACAAGAAGAATTTGATATATAATAAATCCTAAAATTAATTTTTGTTATAAATCGAAATAGAGATACAGGTTTTTATATTTCAAAGAAAAAAAGGAGGCGATTTGATGAAAAAAATGATTAGTATTTTGACAGTGTTGGTACTTAGTATTGTGACAATGTTGCCTGTAAAAGTAATGGCTGCAGAATATCCACATAAAAACAGTGAAGTAAAGCATGTAAATTTGCTATCTGATAAAACTGAGTATGGAATACAGCTACAAACGGATGGATACTATTATTGGAAAGTCGATAGTAAGACGAATCAGGGAACAACTTATGGTTCATGGAGATTGGGACCTCAGGGTGCCGGCCCAGGTACAGTTTCTGTAAATAAAACAGATACAGTGACTAACACAATTAGTGGATCATATACCAGTGTAGGAGATATATCCGCTTCTTTAGGAGCTACGATTGGGAAGAGCCAGTCCTATTCTGCACAGTACAGTTTGCCTGTCCCTAGCGGAAAAACTTATTCTACTAAGCACGGTAATTGCTCTGCTTGGCGTGGCTGTGATTATTA
>CAUCYJ010000175.1:0-5127 GCA_958446945.1 uncultured Lachnospiraceae bacterium
AGATCCAAATGGGCAGCTCACATGGATTGATTCCGTAACGGTTCCGGCCGGGCAGTGGATTCCAACTGGGGCATATCCTTTATCATTTGACCAGTTTAAAGTAAGCGGAGAATCACCAGAATACCTCGCATCTGCATTTCTAAAAAATTTTGAGCGTGCAGGCGTGGAAGTAGAACAGGCGCGAAGGCAGCAGGCTCGCTACTGGTATGATTATTTATCGCAGTATTCTGGAGGGGCAGAGAAAATCAATGCAGCAGTCGAATGGGCATTGCAGATTGCAAATGATAATAGCCACGGATACGATCAAGGGAATCGTTGGGGACCTGATTATGACTGTTCTTCACTGCTGATTCAAGCATGGGAAAATGCAGGAGTGCCGGTTAAAAGCGGAGGAGCAACTTATACGGGGAATATGTACGATGTATTTATCGCATGTGGATTTACAGATGTTACATCAAGCGTAGACATACAAAGCGGAGGCGGGATGATAAAGGGAGATGTTTTATTAAATATCCAGAATCATACTGCTATGCATATCGGAAATGGACAAGTTGTCCAGGCAAGCCAAAACGAGTTTGGCGGAATAACAGGAGGGCAGACCGGAGATCAGACTGGCCAAGAGATTGGAGTCACCTCCTACTACAACTATCCGTGGGATCGAGTTCTCCGATATCCGGGAGGAACCGGCGGTGGAGGCGGCGGGGGAACCGGAGGAGCGATATTATTGAGATGGATTCCGGGATAAGAAAGGAGAAAAATGGAAGCGACGACAGTATTGGAGATGGACATAAGACGGGAAGGCATTATTCCGACTATAAAAGCGGTGCAAGCAGATAGCGGAAGAAGCGTGCGATGTCACATTGCAGGAATAACAGACATAGATGGAAGAGCGAGAATATATTGCAAAAAACCAAGCGGAAAAGAGACTTATACTGATGCAACTATTTTAAGTAGCAATTGCATAACATTTGAGCTTACAGATCAGATGCTGGCAGAAACAGGGAATACACTAGGGCAAATACAATTTTTAAGCGCAAACAAGAATATTACGACATTCAAATTCAAAATAGAGGTAAGCGAGAATAAAATTATGCAATCGAGCATCACTTCCTCGGATGATTATAAGGCGCTAATAGAAGCACTGAGAAGAGTTGAAAAATTTGATCCCATTGAAATTACTAACGAAGAGATTGATGCCCTTGCAAGTGAGGTGAGCATGTGATTGTAATTGATTGCAAAACAGAAGAATATGCAAAAGAAAGCTTAAAGCAATGGGATTACGGCCAAGAGGTATTGCTCACAGGTCTTGAAATCCAGACAGAAACAATAGAAGTGCACTTTGCTCTACGAGGAGAAAACGAAGCACTGATTGTGATCGGAACAGTAGATGACGGAGATATAACCGCAAAAATTCCGAATGAATTATTAAGGGCGGGGAAAAACATAATAGTCTATGTTTATGTAACTGCACCGAATTTTGGAAAAACAACATACGAAGTGGAGATAGAAGTTAAAAGAAGAGCAAAGCCGCAAGACTATGATGCTCCGGACGAACAAGATCTATTGCGACAGATTATTGCAAAACTGAATAAAAAAGGAGATAAGCTGCAACTGGAAGAAAACCGGTTGCAGCTTTTTAGTGAGGAGAATCTACTCAGCGAAGTGGAACTGCCGGAAGGCGGGGGAACAGCTGTGGAGATAGAGTCGATCACCGGACCGGAGATTGACGAGATTATGAAAGGAGAGAAAAAAACATGCAAAGAAGAAAGGTAACAAAAGCTGCAGCACTGGCAGCAGGAAAAAAGTATCTGGATCAGGAGGGGCTTGCACACCTGGTACAGAAAAATGATGCAAGATATGTACGACAAGAGGAAGGAAAAGGTTTATCAAAAAATGACTTTACGGACGAATACAAAAAGATTGTGGATGATTTAAACTATAAGAAAATTACAATTAACAGTATGACAGCCACGAATAGTAATAATGAGATTGGAGCAACAGTAGCAGCGACAGATGTTGTATGGACTTTGAGTAAGGAACCAAAAACGCAGAAAATTAAATTTGGATCAGAAAACGAAGAGACTTTAGACAACAGCCTTAGAAAGAAAAATTACACCGGAAAAGCAATCAAAACAAACACAAACATCGTGCTGACTGTAACAGATGAAAGAGATGCAATCGTAACAAGAACAGTAGGAATTACATTCCAGCCAAAAGTATATTGGGGCAAAAGCAACAAAGAGCAGCTGGAAAATGCAGATATTCTTGCACTGGAAGGATCTGCGCTTGCATCAGGAAAAGCAAGGAGCTTTACAGTAAACGCTGGGGAAGGCGAAAAGATAGTGTATGCAATACCTTCTTCTTTCGGAACTCCTACGTTTAATGTAGGCGGTTTTGACGGCGGATTTAAGAAGCTTAAGACGCTATCATTTACAAACGCATCAGAACATACTCAAAATTATGATATTTGGGTATCTGTAAACGCAGGACTTGGATCAACGGCAGTGACAGTAAAATAAGGAGGTTAAGGCATGGCACAAAGCATCGAAGGTGGAGTTGTAATCGTAAATACTTTATCCACAAAAAATAACGGAAATTATCCCTTATGCATGGCAGAAAGCGTGCAGCTTAAGGATGGGAAATCAGTAGAACAAAAAATTGGAGAGCTGGAAGCAGGAGCAGGAAATGAAGCGATTTCAAACGAAGAAATTGACGGTTTATTTTAAGGGAGATCAAAAATGAATTATGAAGAAGCCGGGATAAAAATGATTTCCGAATTTAAAAAGAAAATGCAGGAAAGTAGGCTTAATAATAAGTGTTTTGACAAGAAAGGAGCAATGCTCCTTTCGGCTATTGCGTACCTGAAAGGAATGCATGACGCAGGAGCAATTACCACAGAAGAAGTGGTAGAAATTAAAAGAAAAATGATTGAAGTGATAAAAGGAGAATAAAAATATGGCAAAATTTTTAGACCTAAGTGGATTAACACGAGTAATTAACAAAACAAAAGAACTGATAAATAGTCGTCTAAACGAAGAAGTAAAAATTAAAGTACAGCCATTAAATCCTGATGGAAGTAAAGTGGTTAATATAGATCTATCCACTTATGCGATTAAAACGGAAGTGACACAAGAAATTGCGAAGGCGGTAAGTGGCATCCAGGGATTTGATGCGCAGGTCGTAGAAAGACTTCCGGAATCAGGAAAAAAGGGTATCTTGTACTTGGTGGCAAATAGCGGAAATGGACAGAACGTCTATGACGAGTATTTGTGGGTTACAGACAAATTCGAAAAATTGGGTACTCGCGAAATTGATTTAACTGCTTATGCAAAAAAATCAGATGATAGCGGATTTCTGACAGCAGTACCAGAAGAGTATGTGACAGATTCGGAATTGTCACAAAAGGGGTATGAGACAACACAGTCCGTAGATGAAAAATTACAAAGCTATGTTAAGACTAGCGATCTTGAGACGATTACAACGGGAGAGATTGATTCACTGTTCCAGGAATAAGGAGGTGAAAACAAAGGAAATATTTATCATTAGACGGATTAAAATATTTTTACAACAAATATATATCAGGCAAAATCGCGAATGATATACAAAAAGTAGACGAAAAAATAGGAACTTTATCCCAGCTTACAACAGAAGCGAAAACGAATATTGTATCTGCCATTAATTCCGTAAAAAGAGAAATAGGAAACATCACACAGCTTACCACAACGACAAAGACAAATATTGTTGCTGCAATCAATTCTGTAAAAACAGAGTTGGCAAATGCGGTAACCAAAAGCATGATGTCAAATCAACAAACCAACAGCACAAACAAAGTGCCGACCAGTGCATTGGTATACACGATGCAACAAGAAATAACTAAATTAAATAACGAGGGGGAATGGTCGGGATGGACATCTTTGGGAAGTGCTATTGGAATAAATTTTTATTACCGATACAATGCAAAATTGGTAGAAATAAGATATGATGGAACATTGGAAAAAGGAAGAGGAATTACAGGACAAAGTATAGGATACGCATTTGGCAAAATTCCACCTGCGTATAAACCAAAATACAATATTATGCACTCAATTCCATCTACGAGTTCGAAGTCGTTAATGGTGAGATTGTATCCAGGTACAGAACAATATTCGGTAACTTCGCAAGATACAATCACGACTCAAACGGAATACGTTTGCGGATGTATCGTATATGGCAGATAGGAAGAAAGGGGAAAATATGGAAAAAGTAAAATTTGGAACAGAAAAATTTGAATTGACTGTAAATGGTGTAGATCCATTTACAAAAGGAATGCTTACATTAAGCTTTATTCCTGCGGGAAAAACCTTAAAAGAAGTAGAAGACTTATTAATGAATCCACAGAATACCAAGCGGATTGAAGTGCTAAACGAACAGGATGAGACAGAACAGGTATTAGTTGGATATGTAGACCTAAAGATCTTAAAGATTACCAAAGACCAGGAACTGGAATACCTATCTGAAGAAGGAGTCAGAAGAGATGTTATCACAGCTGTCTTGAGCGAGAAGAGCCTGAAAGAGAGTGTAACAAACCTGGAGAAGGGGCAGCAGACCCAGGACGGAGCGATTGCAGAGCTTGCAGAAATCGTTGGAGCAATGGCAGAAGGAGGTATGGCATAATGGTGGCTTTTTATGTGGACAAGATCAAAAACAAAATCATGAATCCAGAGACAAAGCAGGCGTGGAAGCTGGAAGATGTACCCAATCTGTGGAGGAAAAAAACAGAAAAAGCATTGGCAGAGTAAAATGCTTAGGAGTTATGTGCTGCCAGTCAACTCTTAAAGGGAAAAAGAAAGGAAAGTGAGGGAAATGAAGAAGAATATGGAAAAATTATTTAACAACTTAAGTATGGTAATCGGTGCGGTAGGAGGAGTTATCGTATACTGGCTCGGAGGGTGGGACATTTTGCTAAAAACGATCCTATTTTTAGCTATAGTTGACTATGCGACAGGGATTTTAAAAGCAGTGCATCAAAATCAGCTCTCATCAGAGATCGGATTCAAGGGATTGCTTAAAAAAATAACAATGTTTATCGTGATTGCAGTAGCATTTGCAATACAAAAATTATTAAATGATACCGTTCCTCTACGAGAA
>CAUCYJ010000176.1:0-5090 GCA_958446945.1 uncultured Lachnospiraceae bacterium
TTCAAATCCATCCATCTTCGGCATAACAACATCCAGTAAAACAAGTGAAATCTTCATTCCGTAATTGTGGAGCAGTTCCACTGCTTCTACCCCATTTTCTGCTTCCAGGATCTCATATCGTTCTTCCAACATATCTGCAAGAATGGCTCTATTAATCGCAGAGTCATCTACGATTAGAATTTTATTATTCTTTTTCCTGTTAGACATCTTCTCTTTATTTTCGTTTATCCTCTGACCACATCTCGCCAGCGTTTTGCAGCCCGGATTTCCCCCTTTCCTTAGAATAACTGTGTGAAATCTTCCTAAATTTATATATTTATTCCAGTATAGGATAAATTATAGATTAGATGTCAGATTAATTTCTTTTCTTCTCTTTTCCAGTTCCGCTTTCGTACCGCTTTTTGTTATGATAATTCTGCAGCTACAGCTACTTATTTTTTATGCAAGGAGGATATCATATGCCAACTTATTATGACAAAAAAGCTCACACTTGGTTCTGCAAATTTTATTACACGGATGCACAGGGAATGCGCCGTCAGAAAAAGAAACGTGGATTCAAACGCCAGCGGGATGCAAAAGCATGGGAATGTTCTTATTTATCTTCTACGTTTTCTTCTAATGAAATGACATTCCAGCAACTTACAGATCTTTATCTGTCCGATATGGAGAAGCGCCTGCGCCAGACAACCATGAATACAAAGCAATACATTTTTCGCGATAAGATTCTGCCTTATTTTGCCAAACAAACACTCTCTTCAATTACCTCTGCCCAGATTCGTTCCTGGCAAAATGAACTTCTTACCCTGCAAAAGAACGATGGCACAGGCTATTCATCCACTTATCTAAAAACAATTCAAAATCAATTATCCGCAGTATTTAACTATGCTGTCCGCTATTATCATCTCTCTGAAAATCCATGTCTGCGCGCCGGTTCTCTCGGTAAGAGTTCTGCGGAAGAAATGCATTTCTGGACTTATCAGGAATTTAATTCTTTCTTAGCTGTTATCGACACAGAACGGTTTCGACTTGCCTTTCTTCTTCTATATCATACCGGTATCCGTATAGGAGAACTTCTTGCCCTGACCCCCGGCGATTTTCATTTTCAGAATAAACAACTTTATATCTGTAAATCTCTCCAGCGACTGCACGGCGAAACTCTGATCACTTCTCCCAAAACACCAAAAAGCATTCGTTTCATTGCTCTGCCTTCATTTTTGTTACTTCGAATTCAAGAATATATTGAGAATTCCCATATTTCCGAGCAAGACTTTATTTTCTCTTTTACCAAATCTCTGCTCGGCAAACGTCTCAAACAGTACGCTGACCTCTCCGGTGTGCCTAGAATCCGGCTTCATGATCTTCGGCATTCTCATGCAAGTCTTCTCATTGAACTTGGTTTTCCTCCCCTCTTGATTGCGGAACGTCTTGGGCATGAGAAAATTGAAACAACACTTAATATCTATGGACATCTATATCCGAATAAGCAGTTAGAAATTGCCCAGTCACTCGAAGCCCTTAACCAAAATAGTTCTTTTTAAGTACCACCATTTTCACACTACTTCTCAGCAACATACTATCCACAGAATATTTTTCATACATTTTTCTCAATTCTACAATTCAGACTCAATGGTAGAAAATCTTCTATGGTTTTGTATGCACGCTTTAACAAATTTCTCACAATGTATGTGATACTGGTGCTGAATCGGTATTATATATAGCAACTCAAATACATAGTAAAAAGGAGAGATGTATTATGAAGAAAAATCTTACAAAACTCATGGCACTCGGACTTGTAGTTGTTATGGGAGCAACAGCAGCTGTTGGATGTGGAAGCAAAGACAGTGGTTCTAAAACAAAAGACGGAAAGACAAAATTAACAATGGCCCTTTGGGATGAAACACAGCAGAAGGTTATGCAGAAAATGATCGACAAATACGAGGAAGAAAATCCAAATGTAACAGTCGAGACACAGTTATCTACATGGTCTGAATACTGGACAAAATTAGAAGCTTCTGCTACAGGTAATGACGCTTGCGATATCATGTGGATGAACATTCTGCATGTAGAAGAATATGTTGAAGCCGGAATCTTGAAAGATCTTTCTAAAGTAGGAGAAAATCTTGATATGGAAACAAACTTCCCGGCAGCTCTTGCAGACGGTTACACAATCGACGGAAAACTTTATGCAATTCCAAAAGATTTTGATACAAATGGATTATTCTACAACAAAGAATTATTCGACAAAGCTGGACTTGCTTACCCGACAGATGATTGGACAATGGAAGATTTCTGGGCAGCATGTGAAGCTTTAGATGCTGCTGATCTTGGAGAAGGTGTTTATCCTACAGCAGTAAACTACAACTCAGGACAGACAAACTACAATGCAACAATCATCGCTAATGGCGGATATGTATACAATGATGATTATACAGCTACAGGATATTCTGATCCTAAGACAGTAGAAGGTATCACAATCTGGTCTGATCTTGTAAAAGAAGGATATTCTCCAACACTTCAGCAGATGACAGATACAACACCGGATGCAATGTTCGAAGCAGGTAAAATTGCTATGTATATGTCTGGTAACTACATGATCGCAGAATATGAGCAGAATGAAAATATTGCCGGAAAATACGATATTGTTTCCAGACCTTCTTTCAATGGTAAGAAAACAGATATCATCAACGGTCTTGGATACGCTGTATATGAAGGCACAAAGAACGAAGAAGAAGCTCTTAAATTTGTAGAATGGCTTGGCGGAAAAGAAGCTATGGATATTCAGGGATCTGCCGGCAGTGTTATCTCTGCAAGAAATGAATCTCAGGAATTATATCTTGAAACAAGACCAGAGTTAAATCTTCAAGTATTCTTAGCAAACCTTGAAGAAACACATGTGTTACCACATTGCAAAGCTACTTCTGAAATCGGAACAGTAACAGGAGAATACATGCAGAAAGTATGGTCAGGTGAAATGACTATGGAAGACGCAGGTAAGAAGATTGACGAAGAGACAAAGCCTATTCTTGAAAAAATGAACAGCAAATAATTTCAGATAAAGCAGGTGTTTCTATGAGTAAAGAAAAAGAAAAAAAGGTCGTAGTTAAGCACAAAGCAAGTAAACGCGAGAAAAAAGACTGGTTTGCTGCTTATGTATTTATTGCACCGGTTACAATTGGTTTAGCAATTTTCTACATATGGCCATTTTTCCAGAACTTCTGGTTTAGTTTTAATGATGTAAACAAATTTAATATGGCAACTTTTGTCGGACTTGAGAACTACAAAAATCTGGCAAAAGAGCCTGAACTCGGCCGCGCATTATGGAATACGGTTAAGTATGCTTTAATTACAACGCCAATCGGATTATTCCTTTCTGTAGCAATAGCAGCACTTTTGAACGCAGATATCAAAGGAAAATCTTTCTACCGTACAATTTATTTCCTTCCTTCTGTAACAATGGCAGTAGCTGTAGCATTGGTATGGAAATGGATTTTTAATGGTGATTACGGTATTTTAAATGAAGTATTATCTATCTTTGGAATCCAGGGCAGAAGTTGGCTTTCAGATCCAAGTACGGCGCTTTATTGTGTTATGGTTGTTGCAATCTGGGGCAGTGTTGGTTATAACGTAATCATTTTGCTGGCAGGTATGCAGGGAATTTCAAAGAGCTACTATGAAGCTGCTTCTATTGATGGAGCAGGTCCTATTCAGAAGTTCTTTAAAATTACATTCCCACTTGTAACACCAAGTATTTTCTTCTTGTTAGTAACAGGATTAATTGGTGCATTCCAGGTATTTGACAGCATTTATATGATGATCGGACCTGAAAATCCGGCATACAAACCTTCTTACACAATGAATGTTCTTTTTTATCAGAATGCGTTTAGTTATGGCTACAAAGGATATGCCGCTGCGATCTCCATCTTTATGTTTGTCATCATTATGGCAATTACAGCAGTCCAGATGTGGGGTCAGAAAAAGTGGGTTAATTACGATTAAAATAAGGAGGAACAGAACGAATGAAATCAAGAAAAAACTGGTTAATTCATTTAATCTTAATTCTTGGTATCGGTATTACAGTATTCCCATTTCTTTGGATGGTACTTTCTTCCTTCAAGACAATCGGTGAATCCATGCAGATACCACCAACAATCTTCCCGGCACATTTTCAGTTAGATGCATACACGAAGATTTTTGAAACACTGAACTTTGGTACAGTATATACTAACACAATTATTACAACAATTATTACAACAGCTGTTCAAGTAGCATTCTGTACAATGGCAGGATATGCATTTGGACGCCTGGAGTTTCCAGGAAAGAATGTCATTTTCGTAGTAATTCTTTCCATCCTGATGGTGCCGGGACAAATCTTCCTCGTACCACAGTATTTAATCATCCAGAAACTTGGATTGATCAACACGATACCTGCGTTGTTCTTACCAAACTTATTCAGTGCATTCGGTACCTTCCTGCTAAGACAGTTCTTTATGTCTCTGCCGAAGGAACTGGAAGAAGCTGCACTGTTAGATGGATGTAATCGTTTCCAGATTTTTGGTAAAATCATGTTGCCGCTTGTAAAGGCTGGTATCGTATCACTTGTCATCTTCACTGCAAAATTTGCATGGAATGACTTCATGTGGCCATTGATTGTTAATACGGATCCAAGCAAAATGACATTGGCACCAGCATTATCGCTTTTAAAGGGGCAATACGCCACAAACTTCCCAGGTCAGATGGCCGGTGCAGTTATGGCAGTTATCCCAATGGTTGTACTGTTCTTTATTTTCCAGAAACAGTTCATCGAGGGAGTTGCTCAATCCGGTATTAAAGGATAATTTTATAACAAAAGCTGCTTAAATAAATGCCAAAAACCGCTATTCTATGAGTTATCGTCTCATAGAACAGCGGTTTATTTTTTTGTTACTAATGATTTTGATGTTGCAAGTTTACAGCGTTCTTTAAAATACTTACTAACCTTTGATACCTGACTGTGCCACACCTTCAATAAACTGCTTCTGGAAGATGAAGAACAAGATGATGATTGGAAGTACGGCCATTACCGCTCCTGCCATCTGCATTGGATATCTTGT
>CAUCYJ010000177.1:0-5027 GCA_958446945.1 uncultured Lachnospiraceae bacterium
TTCCACACGGCCTGATACCTTCATTCCACGAGTTGTATCTATTGTCTTTGTTTTTAGTGCGATTACAAAAATTCTATACCCGACAGTTGCAAAAAAACATCAGACAACATCGAGCAGAGTTGAACGTGCAATCCGACATGCAATAGAAGTAGCTTGGAGCAGAGGAAAATTAGATACATTGGATGAATTATTTGGATACACTGTCAGCAATGGAAAAGGAAAGCCGACGAATTCTGAATTTATTGCATTGATAGCAGATACAATTCAATTGGAATATAAGCACAGATAGAAACGGAAATAGAATTGAGAGAATAAGAAAAAGCTAAGATAAATCTTTTCATTGGCGATAAAATACGATATAATAAAAATACCGTAGGAATGATGGAGGAATGCATATGAAAAAGATATTATTTGTAGCTTCAGAGTGTGTACCATTTATTAAGACCGGAGGACTTGCGGATGTTGTAGGTTCTTTGCCGAAATGCTTTGATAAAGAGAAGTATGACGTGCGTGTCATGCTGCCGAAATATATGTGTATAAAAGAAGAATGGAAATCAAAGCTGGAATATGTTACACATTTTTATATGGATTTTAACTGGGAGAACCGTTATGTAGGTATCTTAACGATGCAGTATGAAGGGGTTACCTATTATTTTATTGATAATGAATTTTATTTTTCAGGCTTTAAGCCGTATGGTGATATTAGGTTTGATGTCGAAAAATTTGCATATTTTTCCAAAGCGGTATTGAGTGCATTGCCGGTAATTGATTTTAGACCGGATATTATTCACTGTCATGACTGGCAGACTGGTCTAGTACCAGTGTATTTGGATAATTTCCGTTATAGCGCAGAATACTACCGGGGAATTAAAACAATTATTACGATACACAATCTGAAATTCCAAGGAACGTGGGACACAAAGACAATTCAAAATATTACAGGACTTCCGGCATATTATTTTGTACCGGATAAACTGGAAGCTTACAAAGATGCCAATTACTTAAAGGGTGGTATTGTTTATGCAGACCGGGTAACTACCGTGAGTCATTCTTATGCAGAAGAGATGAAGGTGCCATTTTATGGAGAACGTCTTGATGGATTAATGAATGCGAGATCTAATTGTCTTTCTGGAATTGTGAACGGAATTGACTATGATTTATATAATCCAGAGACGGATGAATTGATTGAAGCGCATTATTCGGCAGAGAATTTCCGTAAAGAGAAAGTAAAGAATAAAACAGCGCTTCAGAAGGAACTTGGATTGACGGAAGATCCGAAAGTGATGATGATCGGAATCGTTTCTCGTCTGACAGATCAGAAAGGATTTGATTTGATTCAGCGGGTTATGGATGAAATTTGTCAGGATAGTATCCAGATTGTTATACTTGGAACCGGAGAAGAACAGTATGAAAATATGTTCCGACATTTTGCATGGAAATATAATGGCAAGGTTTCAGCTAATATTTTTTACTCGGAACAATTGTCGCATAAGATTTATGCGGCATGCGATGCATTTTTGATGCCGTCGTTGTTTGAACCATGTGGATTAAGCCAACTAATGAGTCTGCGCTATGGAACACTTCCGATTGTTCGGGAGACAGGCGGACTTAGAGATACTGTAGAACCATACAATGAGTATGAAAAAACGGGAACAGGATTTAGTTTCAGCAATTATAATGCACATGAGATGATGGCGACAGTACGTTATGCGGAACAGATTTATTATGATAAAAAACGTGACTGGAATAAACTTGTAGAACGTGCGATGAAAAAAGATTTCTCTTGGAAGAATTCAGCAAGACAGTACGAGGAACTTTACGAGTCAATGTAGTACGTTTTATGATACAGAGAAAGAGACAACAGCAGGGAGGACCTGCTGTTGTTGTATTACTTTGATATTTGATGTGAGAAAGATATCCAGAAAGGATGTTTTTGATTTCACAAAGCAGAAGATAAAAGCGTTTTGAAACGTGTTTAATTTATAGGGAGAAGAGACAGCATATGAAAATCAGCGAGAAATTAAAAGACGGAAAAACACATATTTCAATCGAGGTATTTCCTCCGAAAACAGATGCGAAATATCCAACT
This sequence comes from uncultured Lachnospiraceae bacterium, assembly GCA_958446945.1. Taxonomy (GTDB): domain Bacteria; phylum Bacillota; class Clostridia; order Lachnospirales; family Lachnospiraceae; genus UBA9414. The sequence goes on from CAUCYJ010000177.1 coordinate 2,090, forward strand.
GTAATCCAGGCGGTAGATGAGATGGCAAGATTGAATCCATCTTACATGAGCGTGACGTATGGAGCGGGCGGAGGAACAAGTGAGAATACGGTTCGCATTGCATCACATATTAAACATGATCTTGGAATGGAGAGTTTGGCTCATTTGACGTGTGTATCATCAACGAAAGCGATGGTAAAAAAAGTTATTGGAGAACTAAAAGATGCAGGAATTGAAAATGTGCTTGCGTTAAGAGGAGATATTCCGGAGAATTCTTCGGTAGGGATTGCAAGAGATTATCGCTATGCAAGTGAACTGATCAGAGAGATTCGGGAGTCAGGCGACTTTTGTATCGGTGCGGCCTGTTATCCGGAAGGGCATGTCGAAAGTCAGGATCGCAGAGATGATATACGAAGATTGAAAGAAAAGGTAGAATGTGGAGTGGATTTTCTTACAACACAGATGTTTTTTGATAATTCGCTGTATTATAGTTTTCTCTATCGCATTCGCGAACAGGGAATTACCATTCCTGTTATTCCGGGAATTATGCCGGTAACAAATGCGGCACAGATGGAGCGGATATGCAAAATGTCCGGCAGCTTCCTTCCGGAGCGGTTTTTGTCTATGCTGGATCGCTTTGGAAGTCATCCGGCAGCGATGAAGCAGGCGGGGATTGCCTATGCAACAGAGCAGATTGTTAGTCTGATCGCAAATGGAATACAGAATATTCATATTTATTCTATGAATAAGCCAGAAGTAGCAGAAGCAATCATGAACAATCTTTCGGAGATGATTGAGCATGAGTAGCAGAAGAAGTGTGTATCAGGAAGCGATTCGTTATCTTGGTTATGGGAATACAAAACCGGATGAAGAAACCATTTATCTGATTCATGAATGTCTCAAAGAGCTTCAAACCATTGCGGAAAGGAAACGAGCAGTTTTTCATTTTTTTTCGGTACTCGTTCAACAGCAGGAGATACGACTCGGTGAGATGAGAATTATCAGCAGGGATTTGGCTGTGAATTTAAAGAATTGTAGAGAAGCAGCTGTTTTTGCAGCTACGCTAGGAGCAGAGGTGGATCGCAGGATTCGCAGATATGAGTGTACAAATATGGCCAGAGCAGTTGTTATGCAGGCTTGTGCGGCAGCGGTTCTGGAGGAGTATTGTGATCAGATACAGGAAGAGATTGAGGAAAAGGCAGGAGGAAGGTATTTAAGACCAAGGTTCAGTCCGGGATATGGAGATTTTAGTATTTTATTTCAGAAAAATCTATTAGAAGTTTTGGATGCTCCAAAGAGGATTGGACTTACGATGACAGAAGCTTCTATGCTAACACCAATAAAATCGGTAACAGCTGTCATAGGAATTACAGATATTTGTACAAGCGCATTAGAAAGAGGATGCAGTATTTGTGGAAAACAAGACTGTAGCTACCGCATAGATGACAGAAGATAAGGAGAAAAGACATGCTGAAAGACAGAATAGGAAAAGAGCTGCTTTTTTTTGATGGCGGAATGGGAACACTTCTTCAGGAAAAAGGACTAAAGCCGGGAGAACTTCCGGAATTATGGAATATTGAACAGCCGGAAGTGATTTACAACATTCACAGAGATTATCTGGAAGCCGGAAGTGATCTTATTCTTGCAAATACGTTTGGTGCGAATCGATGTAAATTTTACAGTCAAAGCGTTTCTTTAGAAGAAGTGATTCAAACAGCTTTGGCAAATGCAAGACGGGCAGTCAGGCAAGTTGGCGGAAAGAAACGATATATAGGAATGGATCTGGGACCGACAGGAAGGCTGTTAAAACCGCTTGGAGATCTGGAATTTGAAGAAGCTTGCCAGGTATTTGGTGAGGCGGCCGAAATCGGTGAGAAAGCCGGAGCAGATTTTATTCATATAGAGACTATGAGTGATACGTATGAAGTAAAAGCAGCAGTATTGGGTGCAAAAGAGCATACGAAGCTTCCGGTATTTGTGACAGTTGTATTTGATGAAAGAGGGAAAATGCTGACTGGAGGAACAGTGGAAGCAGTTACAGCTCTTCTGGAAGGACTTCGTGTAGATGCAATTGGAATGAACTGTGGGCTTGGACCGGAACAGATGATTGGATTAGTAAAAGAATTCAGGAAATATTGTTCTCTTCCATTAATTGTTAAGCCAAATGCAGGACTTCCGAAACAAAAAAACGGACAGGTTTATTACGATGTGGAACCAGATATTTTTGCGGAGCGGATGGAAGAAATCATAGATCTTGGAGCTTCGGCTGTTGGCGGATGCTGTGGAACAACGCCGGAACATATTCGAAGGATGATTACATTGTGTGAAAAAAAGACAGTCCTTCTTCCGGAAGAAAAGACAACTACTGTCGTGTCATCTTACAGTCAGGCGGTAGCGTTTTCAGATGTGCCGTTAATTATTGGTGAGCGTATTAATCCGACAGGAAAGAAACGTTTGAAAGAGGCACTGAGATCTCATGATCTTGAATATATTTTGAGGGAAGGGATTGTTCAAGAGGAAAAGGGAGCACATATTCTGGACGTGAATACAGGGCTTCCGGATATTAATGAAAAAGAAGTAATGACAGAAGTCATCACGGAATTACAATCCGTAACAAGTGTTCCGCTCCAGATTGATACTGTAGATATTCCGACCATGGAAAGGGCAATGCGGTTTTATAATGGTAAGCCGATGATTAATTCTGTAAATGGGAAAAAAGAATCAATGGATGCGGTTTTTCCATTGATACAGAAATATGGCGGCGTTGTTGTAGCATTAACATTAGATGAAAATGGAATTCCGGATACAGCAGAAGGAAGAGCAGATATTGCTGGGAAAATTATCTGTGAAGCTGGAAAGTACGGGATTTTGCCGAAAGATATTGTAGTAGATGTACTCGCTATGACCGTTAGTTCAGATCCAAAGAGTGCAAAAACAACGCTAAAGGCACTCAGACTTG
>CAUCYJ010000178.1:0-5013 GCA_958446945.1 uncultured Lachnospiraceae bacterium
CGAAACCGGTTCATAGCCTCTCCACGAATCTTTGTAATATCTGTTCCGCTAAGATAAATATGTCCTGCCGTTACCTTATCAATCGTTGCAATCATATTTAACAGTGTTGTTTTTCCGGATCCGCTTGGTCCCATAATTGCCGCAAATTCCCCCTTATCTACGCTTAATGAAATTTTATCAATCGCTTTCGTTAAATTTGACTTATTTCCATAATATTTTTCTACTTCTTCCACTCGCAACATTTCTGCCATGTGTATTCGTCTCCTTTCCTGTTCTTTTCTTACACTTGTGAGTATAGCGAAACAGGTGGATTCCATCCATCGATTTCTATAACAGAACCTTACAGTTTTGTAAGCTTTCCGTCATCTTCCAACACCTGGTAGAACTCGTGTTTCCAAAATCGTATTTCAACTTCTGTATAACTATTTTTCACAGAATGGATCAAAATATCATGTCCCAGCTTCCCGCAAAGTTTTTTACATAGATATAGTCCCATTCCTGTAGACGACTGAACGCGTCTTCCATTTTCACCGGTGAAAGATTTCTCAAACACACGAGAAAGTTCACTTTCCTCTATTCCAATTCCGTTGTCCCATAGAGAAAGTATTGTACAGTCCTCTTCTTCACGCCCAGTAATACAGATTTCGTCCTCTTTTCCTTTTAAGTATTTTAAACTATTATTCAAAATTTGCCGCACAATAAACTCCATCCACTTGCTGTCCGTCTGCACTCGACATTTTAATCCTTCCAACTTTAGATGAATCTGTTGTCCCAGAATTGCTTCCTTTTCTGACTGCAGGACTCTTCCGATAATCTGTTCCAGTGAATACGTTTTAATCAGATAATCTTTCTCCGTATTCTGCCCCCGTGTATAATATAGGATTTGCTCTACTGCACATTCAATCCTCTTTACTTGTGCCTTTACTTTCTCTCCTGACAACAGGTTATCATTATGCAGCATTAAAACAAGACTTGCGATCGGCAGTTTGATTTCATGAACCCAAAGTTCCATATAATCTTGTAATTCTTTCATTTCATCCCGGTACTGACGCAAATACTCATGCATTGCCCGGTCAGTCTCATACAAAACCTCTGTCAGCACCTCTCCCTCGCCAAAAACCGGATCTTCCAGAAGCTCCGGCAGAAGATATTTCTGATCGAGCTTTTCAAGTTTTCGAAAAACGCTGTCGTAAAATCGTTTCTTTTTCCAATAATCAAAGCAAACTGCCAGCACCTGACTCCCAATCATTACTCCGAGAAGTAACATACTGACTTGCCGGTTGATACGCAGTCCAAAAAGTAAATAAGCGGCCAGAATATCTGCTGTAATAAAAATCAATGCGGGAACAAATTTCCCACGGCAATACCGATTCCATGTCATAATAAGATATACCCCTGTCCTCTTCTTGTTTCAATTACCTCATGCAGACCTGCCTCTTCCAGCTTTCTGCGAAGGCGCGTAATATTAACAGTCAAAGTATTATCATCTACAAATTTCTCGTTATCCCAAAGATAACTCATAATCTCTTCCCGGGTTACAATCTCTCCCACATGCTCTAAAAGATAACTGAAAATCCCGAATTCATTCTTTGACAGCAGAATCTCTTCCTCGCCTTGCACAAGGCAGCTTTTTGCCGGACAGATCTGAAGCCCACGGTATGCCTGCATCTGTCCGCTCGTTTCCCCTGTCCGCTTTAGTACTGCTTCGATATGCAGAAGAAGCAATGCCGGATGATAAGGCTTTGTAATATAGTCATCTGCTCCATAACTCATGCATAACACTTCATCCATATCTGAATTCTTGCTCGTTACCATAATCACCGGAATCTGTGATGTCTTACGCACTTCCCGCAGGATAAAATCTCCTGTCATTCCGGGAATCTTAATATCCAGAAGCACAAGATCTGCATCTGTTCCAGTGATCTGCGATACTACTTTTTCAAATACAGTAACAATTTCAGCCTCATAGCCACTGTTTATCAGCAATGTATAGAGTTCCTTCTGAAGACTTTTGTCATCTTCAATAATCAGTATCTTTTTCATATGGTTTCCTCACTTCATGTCAATGTCATATCTGCTTCTCAGCAACTATTTTTACGAATAACATTTTGTAACCATTATACTATACTTGTCAATCCCAAGATAGAATTTCGCAAAATTTCTTAAAAAAAGAGGACAGTTCTCCTGCCCTCTTCTGCATATCAATTTTATATCTACATTACTTTTCTAAACAATGCTTTCAGATCTTCTATACTTGCATCTTTAGGATTACCCGGAGCACATGCATCTGCATGCGCAGATTCTGCCAGGAACTGCAAATCTTCTTCTTTCAGTGCTTCCAGTTTTGTCGGAATTCCAACATCAACAGACAACTGCTGTACTGCATTAATAGATGCTTTTCTGTCATCTCCGGCATACCTTTTATCTTTCCAAGCACCTACTGAGCCGTCAATAAGCAGTTCTGAGCATCATTTTTAAAAGCTGCTTTAAAAAACAGTTTTTCCTTACTGATGAAAGAAAACTTATTTAGAAGCCCTTCATAAATTGTCCTTCCCTCTCCCATATATTCAAAAGATTCCAACAAAATTTTATCAAAATACCAATTGATTAGATCGTATTTGTCCTGAAAATTCCGATAAAAATTGTCAGCATTTTTTCGTATCTCCCTCTACATAAACACGTGTTTCAAGTCATTGAAAAGCACAAAAACCATTAGAAGCATCAATGCCACAAATCCTGCGAAATGTACCATTCCTTCTTTCTCCGGCGGAATCCGTTTTCCTCGGATTGCCTCAAGAATCAAAAATACAAGTCTTCCACCATCCATCGCAGGAATCGGAAGGAGATTCATTACTCCCAAGTTAGCACTCAACAAAATTGCAATATTCATAAAAGTAATCACAACTGCCGATATCCCATATTCTTTCGTTTCCTGATAAGAGTCATCTACAAAGTCTACAACACCGACCGGGCCTGACAGCTGATCCAGACCGATTGCTCCAGTTACAAGCATTTTCAAACTGTCAATAACCGAGTCAATCCAATACTTGACTTCATAGACACCGTATTGGAGAGAAGTAAGCACATTTGCTTTTTCATACTGATTCGAACGCATGATTCCCATAAGGTATCCCCCGGACTCTTCATCATATGTCCGTTCAATCATAACAGTATGCTTCTTACCCTCTCTCTCAAATTCTACTTCAACTGTCTTATCTTTATTCATCTGGTTAAAGAGTGTGATTACCCGCGAGAGATGGATTCGCTTATCATTCAGTCTTACAATCTTATCCCCCGCCTGAATTCCCTGTTCCTGTGCTGAAAGACCATCAATGACATCTGCTACCACCGGAACATCACATCCATTCCATGCAACAAGAATAACAGAGAGCACAAATGCCATAAGGAAATTAAACAGCGGTCCGGCAGCAATTACTGAAATTCTTGCCCAGACAGATTTGCTGTTGAAGCTTCCTTCATCATTTGTATCTTCTTCATCTTCTCCCATCGCACAAAACCCACCAATCGGAAGAAGCTTCAATGAATACACTGTGCCATTTTTCTTGGTACTGACAAGTGTCGGTCCCATTCCGATTGCAAATTCAGAAACATTAATACCGTTTTTCTTGGCAAGCAGAAAATGTCCCAGCTCGTGAAACATAACGATAATGCCAAACAGCAATAATGCCAGTATAATTCCCAACTAGCTCCACCTGCTTTCTATTTGTTCATAAGTCTCTGCTTCCGCCGAAAGGATTTCTTCCACCGTCGGCGCTTCTTTTCGTTTATGTGCATCCATGCAGTAATGAATGATTTCCGGAATCTCCAGATATTTTATCTTTCGATCAAGAAACAGACTGACAGCACGCTCGTTGGCAGCATTGAATACTGTCGGCATTGTTCCTCCTGCCCTTCCCGCTTCATAGGCAAGGCGCAGTCCATAGAATGTTTCCAGATCCGGCTGTTCAAATGTAAGCTCTGTCAGCTGCCAGAAATCAAGCCTATCTCCAGGTAAATTTCTGCGCTTTGGATAATACAGCGCATACTGGATCGGAAGCTTCATATCCGGTGTACCTAGCTGTGCAATGACTGCTCCATCTTCATATTCTACCATAGAATGAATCACGCTCTGCGGCTGCACTACAACCTGGATTTGATCAAAGTCCACATCAAAGAGCCATTTTGCTTCAATCACTTCCAGACCTTTATTGATCATTGTAGAAGAATCAATGGTAATCTTGCGTCCCATTTCCCAATTCGGATGCTTTAATGCATCTTCCACTTGAATGTTGGCAAGTTCTTCCCGCTTTCTACCGCGAAACGGTCCGCCGGAAGCAGTCAGAAGGATTTTCTTAATAGAATTCTTTTCATTTCCCTGCAATGATTGAAAAATAGCGCTGTGTTCGCTGTCTACCGGAAGAATTGATACCTGATGTTCCTTTGCAAGGGGCATAATGATATGTCCTGCCGTCACAAGCGTTTCTTTATTAGCAAGTGCGATATCTTTTCCTGCACAGATTGCAGCAATGGTAGGTCGGATTCCTATCATTCCCACAATTGCTGTCACAAGTATGTCTGTCTCTTCTAATGCTGAAATTTCCAAAAGACCATCCATTCCGGATACAATCTTTACCGGAAGATCTTTCACCCGTTCCCGAAGTTCTTTCGCTTTTTCTTCTGTCCAGACTGCCGCTGTCTTTGGTGTAAATTCTCTGATCTGCTGCTCCAACAGCGTAATATTATTTCCGGCAGCAAGTGCTGCCACCCGGATATCCTGATTCTCCCGCACAACCTCCAGCGTCTGTGTTCCGATCGAACCGGTTGAACCAAGAATTGCTATTGTCTTCATCTTATACCATCCCCTATTTCATAAATAGCACTGCCATATAGTAAATAATCGGTGCTGTAAAAATCACACTATCAAACCGATCCAGGATTCCTCCATGTCCCGGAATCAATTTACCATAATCTTTGATATTATGATTTCTCTTAATGGCTGATGCTGCCAGATCG
>CAUCYJ010000179.1:0-4939 GCA_958446945.1 uncultured Lachnospiraceae bacterium
ATCCTCCAGGCGTTCTTACATCTATTTTCTATTCTACAGCCAAGACATAATAATAAATCGGCTGCCCTCCAAAATGAGTATCCACATCAAGTTCAGGATAGAGCTCTTCAATTTCCGCTGTCAGTACACTGGCATCTTCCTCCGGAACATCTTCTCCGTAGTAGAGACTGATAAGTTCAGAATCCTCATCCACAAGTTCTGTCAGCATTTCTTTCAAAGTGGCATCAATTCCGCTTCCTACTGCCAGAATTCCGGCATCTCCGATTCCCATAATATCGCCTTCATGAATTTCTTTTTCATCAATCTTTGTATCACGAACAGCATATGTTACCTGCCCTGTTTTCACTCGCTTAATTTCTTCCAGCATCGTCTCTTCGTTCTCCTGCGGAGTTGCCTCTGGCATGAAGTTGATAACAGCTGTGATTCCCTGCGGAACTGTCTTCGTTGGAAGCACGATAATCTCCTTATCATCAACAAGCGCCTTTGCCTGATTAGCAGCAAGAATAATGTTCTTATTATTTGGAAGAATGAAAATGCAATCTGCATTAACTTCATCAATAGCTTTGAGCATATCCTCTGTACTTGGATTCATTGTCTGTCCGCCTTCGATAATATAATCTACACCAAGTTCTCTAAAGATATCATTCAAACCGGCGCCAATAGAAACTGCGACAAATCCCATCGGTTTTCTAGGTTCATTCTTCTTTGCTTCCTGTGCCTCTTCCTGTTGCTGTTTTGCCAGTTTTTCGGCATCCCGAATCAATTTTTCCTGATGTTCTTCGCGCATATTATCAATCTTCATACGAGAAAGTTGACCAAATGTCAGTGCTTTCTGAATCGCAAGTCCCGGATCATTTGTATGCACATGTACTTTTACAACTTCATCGTCTGCAACGCAAACAATAGAATCTCCAATGGATTCCAGATATGCTTTAAATTCATGTTCATCTTTCTCAGTAAATTCCTTTTCTGTCAGAATAATAAATTCTGTACAATATCCAAACTTGATCTCGGCAGCAGTGTCAGCTGAAATCTTAGTCACATTAACAGAGGAAGCAGCCGGCGCAATTGCACTGTAATCAATTTCTTTACCGAGGAATGCATCATATGCACCGCGAATTGTTTCAAGAAGTCCCTGTCCACCAGAGTCCACTACGCCTGCCTCTTTTAAGACCGGAAGCATCTCTGGTGTCTGATCCAGAACTTCCTGTGCATAAGCAATTACCTGCGGAATAAATTCTTCCAGATCATCTGTCTCTTCTGCCAACTCCAGACCTTTCTCGGCAATCCCTCTTGCAACAGTGAGAATCGTTCCTTCCTTCGGTTTCATAACCGCTTTATAAGCTGTCTCTTTTGCCTTCACAAGGGCATTCGCAAGAATCATTACATCAATTTCTTCATATTCACGGATTCCTTTTGTAAATCCTCTCAATAACTGTGAAAGAATTACACCAGAGTTTACACGGGCCCCTATTAAAGAACCAGAAGAAATCGCCTTCGCAAGCGTTGCCATATCAGGATTTACAAGCGCTGTTACTTCCTTTGCAGCTGACATAATTGTCAGTGTCATATTTGTACCCGTATCTCCGTCCGGAACCGGGAATACATTCAATTCATTAATAAACTCTTTCTTTGCTTCAAGATTCGAAGCACCTGCAAGAAACATCTTTGCAAGCAGTTCTACATTGATTGTCTTCGTTGCCACAATCGTGTTCCTCCTTAGATTAATCAATTACACGCACGCCTTCCACGTAGATATTGATTTTATCTACCGGCATTCCTGTAAATTCTTTTACTTTATATTTTACATTGCTGATCAGATTATCTGCAACCGCAGAAATACTTACACCATAAGCTACAATGACATGAAAGTCAAGTGTAATACGATTATCATCAGAGATTCCAACCTGAATTCCGTGTGTAAGGCTCTCTTTTTTTAAAAGTCTTACAAGGCCGTCTTTCACATTGACTGCCGCCATACCAACAATTCCAAAACATTCCACTGCAACAGATCCTGCATATTTCGCAATAACTTCTGAATCTACTGTAATAATTCCAAGTTCTGTACTCATATTGCCTCTCATAATCTATACCTCCAATTCTATTTTAGAATTTCTTACGCATACTTAACATATGTATTATACTCTTTTTCCCTTTGCTTTACAACAATTTTGCAAAAAATAAAATAATCATAAATAATCACTTGCATTTTTGATTGTTATCTGCTACAATAACGAGTGTTGTGAGTCTAGTAAGACTATTTAAGATCGTTAGGAGGTGCAGTCATGGCTAAATGTGCTATTTGTGAAAAGGGTGCTCATTTCGGAAACAATGTAAGCCACTCTAATAGAAAAACACCAAAAATGTGGAAATCAAATGTAAAATCAGTCAGAGTTAAAACAGAAGGTGGCGCTACAAAGAAAATGTACGTGTGTACTTCTTGCTTAAGATCTGGAAAAGTTGAAAGAGCTTAATTTTACGAAGAGAAACCGGGACGAGTAATCGCCTCGGTTTTATTTTTTATTCCTAATATACATAATATAAAAAAAGAGACAGCATTCCTATAAGAACTGCTCTCCCCTTTTTATTCAACAGCAAAATAATCGGTACCCTACAAACAGACATAATAATGCGAGTAAACTGCCGACAAAAGTACCCGGCAAACACATCATTACTACTAAACCAATCGCAACACAAAACAATCCAAATCCAATAAGCCTTTTCAAAATATTACTCCTCTGACATGTGTTACTATAGTTTATGCCTGAACAAATCCGCTTATCACACTTTTATTTCATCTCTTCTTTTACTGCTGCATCTAAAATATCATCAACATCTGCTTCCGTTACCCTATCTTTTTTTCCAGAAAATTTATCTACCAGATCCGGAACCATATCAAGAATCTTTGTCATCGTATCCTGATTTTTAATATTCACGAGCCTCGTTGTACCATTCTTAATCACAAGTACGGCGCTTGGAGTTATCTTACCACCAACACCACCAGCCCCCTTATCTTTTTTATCTCCCTGAAAAGAGCCTGCTCCAATCGCAAACGAAACATCTACAAGTGGTACGATAATCGTATCATCAATATGAATTGCATCTCCCACCACTGTTTTAGATGAAATCACACTGTCGATTCCCTGAAGCAATGTTCCAACAGTATTTTTAAAATTATTTTCTGCCATATCTTGTATTCCTCCTTTGATTCATGTCCTGCCGTTACCATCTGAATTTTTTTATATCTCTGACAGTCATACGTAATTCACGACTTCGCAGCAGTCGTATTGCTGTTCTTACAAATATTCCAACTCGAAGTTTTCCTTTGGAAAAAACCTCTCCCTCTAAAACACATTCCTCAAATTCCGGTATGATTTCTAATGAATCTCCTAGGAATGGATATATAATCCCAAGCAGAGCCAATGTGTTTCCAGTTAGATACGGATCTGAAAATCCGAAACGAAGTTTACCGTGAAGTTCTTTTGGTTTCAGAATAATCAAAACTCTTCGGAGTTCGGAAACTCCAACAGAAAATGCCTTTCGATGCTCTTCCTGCGCAAGAAATTCTGTCAAACGATCTTTTCTCTCAATGAATACTTCTATTTTATCACAAATTCCGGTAATTGTATATTTTATCTTTACCCAGATTGCTTTTATCTTATTCCAGAAATCCAATATTTTCCGGAACCATGCTCCATCCGCTTCTTTATCCGGCGCAGTCTTCTTTTTTTCCTCTGTCTTTTGTTTTTCCTTTTCTTTTTCTTCTATTTTTTGAGCAAAATCCTTTTCTTTGAGAATCTCTTCTTTTTGAAAACTCTGTTCTGCCTTCTGTTCTTCTTTCCGATCAGAACTTTCCAATATGTTGTCCTGTTTCTCCTTTAGAAAATTTTCAGTTTCTTCCGATTCCTCTTTTTCTTTTACAGGAAAAAGCTGTTTCCATGCTGCTCTTACACAAAAATCTGTTTCTGTCCCATTAACACGAATCCGGGCTGCAACAAGACGCAGAAACCATGAAACATGTATATCAGCTTCCAAAGAATCCTGCATACCACGCGAGCGAAAAAAGATTTCATATCTGACCGGAACAAAAAGAAGGATGCCGATTAACAACAGGCACATACAAAGAATCACAGCCAACGCTATCCCGATTATTTTTAAAATCCACAATAAGATATGTAAAATCATGTTTTGATGCCCTTTCTCTTATTCTGTCATTTCATTATCCTGCATCTGTTTCAAAAAATATTCCCGAAGTTCAACCCCACCAGTTTTTCTTAATACATCCTCTGTAATCTGTTCCACAAGTCCTACTGCTTCTTCATAGCTGTCCGCAATCCCAATGACTCTGCACTCATCCTTTTGAGGAGAAAATTCTTTTTGTCGGAACATAGCCGCATCAAAAAATTCTAATTGGTTTTCTCCGCGAACTGCTAAAACGATCAGATAAATATGCAGTTGTATTTTATTATGTTCTAAACGCCAGATGATTTTTTCTTTTTTTTCGCATAAAGTGTCACTTAAATATAATTCTCTGTAATACTGCATAGCATTCACCACTATCTATAATAATATGCATCAAATACTGCTTTAGCGATTGGAACTGCCTTCACTCCTGTATCATCTGCCCCTTCCACAACAACACTGACAACCAGTTCCGGATTCTCCACATTTGAAAATCCAACAAACCAGGAATGGCTCTTGTTCTTATCACTGCTGTATTCTGCTGTTCCTGTCTTACCGGCTGCCGAATAACTTTCCCCACTCAAAAGAGTGCCTGTTCCGTAGGACACAACGCCCTCCATATATTCTTTCAGCTGTGCTGCTTCTTCTGATGTCATGAGTGTCTTATATTTTTTCGGCATATTTTTCTTCACACGGGTTCCTGTGTGATTCACAATCTCATCTACCAAATACGGCTCCATCAATGTTCCGCCGTTTG
>CAUCYJ010000180.1:0-4933 GCA_958446945.1 uncultured Lachnospiraceae bacterium
CTTCATGAAAATGATGTTAAACGTCTGGAAGAATTTGGAAGTTGGAAAAAGAAATCTTTTGCTCATAATTTAATGAGTACAGCACATATTTTTTCAGAAAATGAAGATCCGACGCATCCGGTTTCTGATTTGACAGATGATACTTCAGAAACCTGGTTTCAGCCTGAAAGCAGCGAACTGCCAGTAGAAATAACCATTTGTCTGGACGGTTCATACAACTTAGGGTATCTGGTATTAAAAGAGGCTGTCTGCTATAGTCAGAGAGTGGAAAAATTTGAGATATTTGTTAAAGAGGGGGAAATATGGAATAGTATTTACACAGGAACAGTAATTGGTTATAAGAAGATCATTTCTGTTAAGGGGCAAAAAGCCCAGAAAGTGAAAATTGTTTTACATGATTTCCGTGTACTTCCGCTGCTCTCATTTGTTGGAATTTATCCTGAAAGTCTTTAATAGGGAAAGCATTCTTTCTAATAATATCTTAAGGTAGAAGCAAGAAGATATTATTAGAAAACCATTGAACCTGCTTGAAAGAGAGAACATTCAAAGCAAAATTGCCAATTGGTTTGGAATAGATTTTTCCAAACTGTAGATTGTTTTTATAAGTAATCTTGGAACTAATGCAGGAGTCATGGTGCAAATGGACAATGTTCGCAGAAAGCACTTGTCTTTTAGAAAGGCTCGTATTAAAATGCTTGTCAGTGATCAGGTTGCAGAAACTTGCGATGCCTGCGACCGGACGGAGGACCTAAGGGTCCTCCATTTTTCTATATACGCAGATTTTTATAGCGATAGAAAAAGCATTAAAACCGATAAAACCATTTTTGAACTATGAAGAATAGATTAGAAATCTCATTGCGCGAAAAGGGATGATTATTGTTGACCGTGAGTTCACTGCGTCTAAATTAAAAGATATCAGTTATTTTGCCCTGATAGATGGGTACAAAAATCTGTTTTACAATCCCATGAGTTAGAAACGATTTTTGACCATAACACAGTTACATGATATAATTTCAAAAACAGCAGAACAATTGCATATCACCTAGCCAACAGAACTGTCAGCATTATTCCTTCGCTGGACAAAAAGGAATAATACAGTTAAAATTAATCAAAAAATCAATCGCAAATTTTTACGATTGCATTGACAGTGATTCTCCTTATCTATATATTATTGCAGTAGGAACAACTTATCAAGTACTCGGAAATAACTAACTTGGTAATAAAATTTTTACTGGAGGTTATCAGAAATGACAGAAAGAGAAAAAATGATAAGTGGAGAGTTATATGATCCAACGGATAAAGAATTGGAACAATTTTTAATTTCACCTGCTTGGATGTATGTGAAGTACATATAGGAGATAATGTGATGATTGGTCCAAATGTCACATTGGCAACTCCCATGCACCCATTTTTACCTGAAGAACGTAATAGCAGAAAAAGAGAAGATGGAAGCTTTTATAATCTTGAATAGGCGAAACCAATTACTATAAAAGATAATTGCTGGCTGGCATCCAATGTGGTTGTTTGTGGTGGTGTTACCATAGGAGAGGGATGTGTAATAGGAGCAGGAAGTGTTGTGACAAGGGATATTCCTCCATATAGTCTGGCTGCTGGAAATCCATGCCGGGTTATTCGCAAAATAACTGAAAAAGATCATATGGAATAAGATAATTACAATCAATATTTAGTGTATTATGACAACAACCGTTATCAGTGGAAAAGGTGAGGGAATCGGTTATGAGCAAGTAGCGAAGCGGATTGCGAATATCCGCTTGAATGATAAGATTTAATATAAGGCTATTGCACTGAGTAATTAGTGCAATAGCCTTTTTGCCAAAATAAGTTAGTTTTAACTGGTTGTATTACGGCGAATCAATATTGGAGTAATCTGTTTATGGACAGGCTTTTCCAATGGTTTAGGGGAACGTTTTTTTTGTTCTTCCATCTGTTGAACCAGAAGCTCCATGGCAGTTTGTGCAATAATATCAATCTGCTGACCAACGGTTGTGATTGGGAGAATTGCCTCACTGGCAATGGGAGAATTATCAAATCCTATGATTTCATAGAAAGAGGGTAATTCTCGGTATTTCTGGAAAATCAGGTTAAGAAACATGTTTGCATAGGTATCGTTGGAAAGGAAAATACCTTTTTTTTGATTGGGATATTTCTCTTCTATTCTTGTAAAAATACGTCTTATTTCATTTAAAATTTCCTGATAAGAATTACCGCTTACACTTAGATCAATATCATAAGGAACCTGATATTCTTCACAGGTTTCCTTAAATGCGCGAATACGGTCGTAAGCAGGAACTGTTTTCTCAACATTGACATTGATGTGGATCAGTATATCACATTTATCACGGATCAGCAGAGTGGTAGCCTGAAGCGCACCCATATAGTTGTCAGTGGTAACACTGCTGATATATTCCGCTTCACGTTCAATGGCAACGATGGGAATCTGATAGGAGGATAATTGTTTTGATGACAGCGTATGACTTAAAACAATGAGACCTTCAATCTGATAGGATAGGAGCTCTTCAATATATTGCTGTTCTTCTTCAGCCCCATGTTCACTGCTAAAGACGAGAAATTTGTAGTGATAATCACTGTAGCTGGACAGCAGTTGTGTCAGCATTTCAGAATAATAATGCAGATAAAGATTCGGAATAATGATTCCGATAAATTCACTTTTTCCATTCGCCAGAACTTTTGCAAGTTTATTTTTTTTATAGCCAAGGATATCAAGGGCCTGAGAAATTTTTTCCTGATTTTCAAGTGTAAGGGAATCAGGATGATTGAAATATCTTGATATTGTAGTTTTTGAAAAATGGGTATATGCTGCAATATCTGCAAATGTCACCTGTTTTTTTGACATGAAACTTATTCTCCTTATAAATAAATGCAAATATTTTTTTTAGTATAGCAATTATTATACAAAAAGGCAATATTAAAATAACCGATTACGTAACCGGTTATTTTAATGAAGAAAAGTGTTGACAGCGAGTGTGTGATGTAGTAACATCAGATTATAAAGTAACCGGTTACTTAACCGGTTTCATGAACAATGTATGAAAGGAATGGAGGAAAAAGTGCATGAAAACAGTGCAGAACCAAGCAAAGCCCGTAAGCAAGCAGACGTGGAGAAATAAGGTTACGTATGTGAAGAAAAACTGGCAGTTATATCTTTTTTTCTTAATGCCAGGACTTTTACTGACAATCATTTTTAAGTATCTTCCGATGGGAGGGCTTTTGATTGCGTTTGAAGATTATAATGTAATCAAGGGAGTACTTGGAAGTCCATGGGTTGGACTTGAATATTTCAGACGTTTTTTATCATCACCGGATTTTATGAACTATCTGATGAATACATTAAAGCTAAGTATCTATGGATTATTATGGGGATTTCCGGTTCCGATTATTCTGGCATTACTTATGAATCGTATTCAAAAAACGGGGATCAAGAAAAAAGTACAGCTTCTGATCTATATGCCGAATTTTATATCTGTAATAGTACTTTGTGGTATGGTTCGTATGCTGTTATCACCGGTAGGACCTTTGAATAGGCTGCTTGGGATTAGCACAAACTGGATGACAATGCCATCTGCTTTCCGTACTATTTATATAGCAAGTGGAATCTGGCAGACTGCAGGCTGGGCATCTATTATGTATACTGCAGCATTATCTAATGCGAGCAAAGAGTTGGAAGAAGCGGCAGTTATGGATGGTGCAAACCTTTTGCAGCAGATCTGGTACGTGGAGCTTCCGGCGATTAAGAACATTATTGTAATTCAGTTTATTCTGCAGGCAGGAAATATTATGAGCATTGGATTTGAGAAGGCATATGCATTGCAGACAGATATGAACCTGCCGGCATCAGAAATTTTATCTACATATGTATATCGCATCGGTCTTTTGAACGGTGATTATGGTTATTCTACGGCAGTAGGTCTGTTTAATTCAGTTGTCAATGTAATTCTGTTGATTTTTGTAAACTGGGTTGTAAAGAAGCTGAATGATGGAGAGGGATTATAGGAGGAAGAGAAGATGGAGAAAAAGAAGAGAAAATATTCAAGGACAGATCGTCTGATCCTTGGAATTGGATTCACGATTCTTGGACTGTTTGTACTTTCTATTGCGATTCCAATTATATATGTAGTGCTTGCATCTTTTATGGATCCTACTGTTTTGAATAATCAGGGACTGAGCTCTGATATTAAGGACTGGACTTTGGATGCTTATAGAAGAGTACTGGAGAATGAGATGATCTGGCGCGGATTTTTGAATTCTTTTCTGTATTCATTTGTATTTACAGTGATCTCAGTTTTTGTAACATTACTGGCAGCCTTTCCTCTGTCTAAAAAAGAATTTGTGGGAAGAAAATTTTTTAATCTGATTTTTCTGATCACAATGTTTTTTGGGGGAGGAATGATTCCAACATTTATTTTGATCAATCAGCTGCATATGGTAAATACAGTATGGGCGGTTTTGATTCCGGGAGCATTTAACGTTTGGAATATGATTCTTGCAAGAACTTATTATCAGTCAATTCCGGCAGAATTAAGAGAAGCATCTGCAATTGACGGTGCTAATGAAATTCAGCATTTTTTCAAAATTATGATGCCGGTATGTAAACCGATCATTGCAGTACTGGCACTGTGGTCATTTGTCGGAATGTGGAATAGCTACTTTGATGCGATGATTTATCTGAACGATGCAAATCTTCAGCCACTGCAGCTGGTACTGCGTTCAATCCTGGTGCAGAATACTCCACAGCCGGGAATGATTGCAGATATCCAAAGCACAGCAGAGATGGCAAAGGTAGCAGAACAGTTGAAATATGCAACAATTGTAGTATCAAGTTTACCACTTTTAGTGATGTATCCATTTTTCCAGAAATATTTTGATAAAGGAATTATGGTTGGCTCGGTAAAAG
>CAUCYJ010000181.1:0-4930 GCA_958446945.1 uncultured Lachnospiraceae bacterium
TCTTCATTTTTACTAAGATAACGCCATAGTGTTGTTCTGCTGATCCCAAGCTGGCATTCCTTCCTTTTAAGAAACTTTTCATTTCTAAAATGAACAATCTATGTTACACTAGATAAAATAAGGAGGAACTATTATGGAACACAATACATTACCTCATCATCACGGAGAGTCTATGGACGAACTTCTCACACATATCCCGGATATCAATGATTTCCAGACGGTCGCTTCCGTCTTCAAGCAGCTAAGCGATCCAACCCGCGTACGGATCTTCTGGATCTTATGCCACTGTGAAGAATGTGTCATCAACATTTCTGCCATGATGGAGATGAGCAGTCCGGCAGTCGCCCATCATCTGCGCCTCTTGCGTACGAGCGGCCTCATTGAATCCAGACGCGAAGGCAAAGAAACTTACTACCGCGCCAGCCAATCTGAGAAAGCCCAGTCGCTTCATCGGATGATTGAACAGATGATGGAGATTTCCTGCATCGGAACTCATTAAAACAGTAGCGCAATATGATATACTGCAAAGGATGCGATCCATGCAATCACACACTGCCCTATCACCATAGCGACAGCCCATTTTCCGCCAAGTTCTCGCTTCACCGATGCAATGGCTGCCACACAAGGCGTATAAAGCAGGCAGAACACAAGCAGCGCTCCTGCACCTGGAAGTGTAAGAGAGCTCTGCAAAGCGGCTGTACTGCCAAATAATACTGTAAGAGAAGATACAACACTCTCTTTCGCCATGAACCCTGAGATGAGCGCTGTCACAATTCTCCAATCTCCAAAACCAACCGGAATAAATACAGGCGCAAGAACACCTGCGGCAAGAGCCAGCATACTATTATGAGAATCAGAAACCATGTTAAGCCCTGTATCAAAATTCTGAAAGAACCAGATTGCAATTGTAGCAAGAAAGATTACCGTAAAAGCTCTCTGAAGGAAATCCTTCGCCTTATCCCAAAGCAAATGAAACACATTCTTTGCTCCCGGCATACGATAGTTCGGAAGCTCCATAACAAACGGAACTGCTTCGCCTTTAAATGCCGTTTTCTTAAAGATCAATGCCATCAAAATTCCCATTACAATCCCAAATACATACAGCCCGATCATCACAAGCGCACCGTGTTTCGGGAAAAATGCTGCTGTAAAAAATGCATAGATCGGAAGCTTTGCCGTACAACTCATAAACGGTGTCAAAAGAATCGTCATCTTGCGGTCGCGCTCAGACGGCAGTGTGCGGCTTGCCATAACTCCGGGAACCGTACATCCAAATCCAATAAGCATCGGCACAATACTTCTTCCGGAAAGACCAAGCTTACGAAGAAGCTTATCCATAATAAAGGCAACTCTTGCCATATACCCACTGTCTTCCAATAAGGAAAGGAAGAAAAATAAAGTCACAATGATTGGCAGAAAACTTAACACGCCGCCAACCCCATTAAAAATACCGTCGATTACAAGGGAACGAATCACTGAACTGACATTTGCAGCTGCCATTGCCTGATCTGCCAGCACTGTTAAAGATTCAATTCCGCTCTCAAGCAGTCCCTGCAAAAATGCTCCAATGACATTAAAGGTCAGCCAGAATACGAGTCCCATAATTGCCACAAATGCCGGAATTCCTGTATATTTGCCTGTAAGAAGCCGATCAATCCTGCGGCTTCGAATACGCTCTCTGCTTTCTTTTGGTTTAATAACCGTCTTACTGCATACCATTTCGATATAGTCAAAACGCATCTGAGCTACTGCTGCCGAGCGATCCATCCCGGTCTCCTCTTCTGTCTGCTTCGCAATATCCTCCAAAAGCCGTTTTTCGTTTTCCGTAAGCTTTAACTGTTCCGCAAGCTGATCATCGCCCTCCATCATTTTGCTCGCCGCAAATCGGATTGGAATCTCTTCCTGCTGTGCATGGTCTTCAATCAAATGCATGACTGCATGGATTCCACGGTGAATTCCTTCGTCTTTCTTGCAGAAATCAATTTCCTGCGGTCGTTCCTGATATTTGGCAACATGGACTGCGTGACGCACCAACTCTTCGATCCCTTCTCCTTTTGCTGCTGAAATCGGAATTACCGGAACTCCGAGTGCTTCTTCCATTTCATTAACAAGAACAGATCCGTCATTGATCAAAAGCTCATCCATCATGTTTAGCGCCACTACCATCGGAATTCCAAGCTCCAGAAGCTGCATTGTCAGATAAAGATTTCTCTCAATATTTGTCGCATCTACAATATTGATGATACCTTTCGGTTTCTCCCGGATTACGAATTCTCTCGTTACAATTTCTTCACTGCTATACGGAGACATGGAGTAGATTCCAGGCAGATCGGTAATTAACGTATTATGATATCCTTTAATTACCCCGTCTTTTCTATCTACGGTAACTCCCGGGAAATTTCCCACATGTTGTTTCGATCCTGTCAGCTGGTTGAATAATGTTGTCTTTCCACAGTTTTGATTGCCCACAAGCGCAAACGTTAGCGTCTCACTTTCCGGAAGCGGCTGTTCTTCCTTTCGGTTATGGAACTTGCCGCCTTCTCCATATCCCGGATGATGACTTTCCTGCCGCGATGCCTTTTTTTGCCGCGGCTGTGTATTTCCTTTCTTTGGCTCATGCGCTGCACTGATCTCAATGTTCTTCGCATCGTCCAGACGGATTGTCAGTTCATAACCATGGATCCGCAGCTCAATTGGATCTCCCATAGGTGCATACTTAATCACCGTAACTTCTGTTCCTTGAATTAACCCCATATCAAGAAAGTGTTGACGTAACGCCCCATCACCGCCAACAGACAGTATCGTTGCCGTACTGCCAATCTGCAATTCGCTTAAATTCATTGTATCGCTCTCCTTATTAGTTCTGTCTAACCTATGAACTAAAAGACGGCAACGGCATTTTCGCCGCTGCGTCTCTTATTGCATTCATTTTACGTTCATTTTCTTTCTCTTCCTGCCGACAAATCTCTACGTCTTCATCGAACAGAATTTTTACTCAATTATTATAACATACTTTTACAGAGAATGCACCCTTAAAGCGCGAATTGCATTCAAAACTGCAATAACCATAACACCGACATCCGCAAAGATAGCAAACCACATATTTGCAATGCCGATAGCTCCAAGTCCAAGACATGCAAATTTGATAATAAGTGCAAAAGCAATATTCTGGTATACGATTCCAAGACATTTACGTGAAATCTTAATCGCTTTTGAAATCTTCATCGGATCATCGTCCATCAAGACAACATCTGCCGCTTCAATAGCCGCATCAGATCCCATAGCTCCCATGGCAATTCCGATATCTGCCCTTGTCAGAACAGGTGCATCATTGATACCGTCTCCGACAAATGCCAGTTTCTCTTTGCCGGATTTTGCAGCGAGAAGCTCTTCTACCTTTGTTACTTTATCCCCTGGAAGCAATTCACTGTACATTTCATCAATTCCAAGACTTCCTGCAACTTCTTCTGCTACCCGTTTTGCATCCCCGGTCAACATAACCGTCTTCTTCACACCGGCTTTTTTCAATTCTGCCAGCGCTTCTTTTGCGTGTGGTTTTATCACATCAGAAATTACAATGTGACCTGCATATTCTCCATTGATTGCCATATGAATAATTGTTCCGACCTTATGGCAGTCTTTATAACCAATGCCAAGCTGATCCATTAATTTATTATTTCCTGCAGCCACTTCATTACCGTCCACCTTTGCAATAATTCCATGACCGCTTACTTCACTGACATCCGTTACACGGTTTCTGTCAATCTCTTTTCCGTAAGCCCGCTGAATACTTTTGCTGATCGGATGAGAGGAAGCACATTCTGCCAGAGCCGCATATTCTAACAGTTTCTCATCTTCCATCTTATTGTGATGAATACCGCTTACTTCAAATACTCCCTGTGTTAATGTTCCTGTCTTATCAAATACAACACAGTCAGCCTGAGACAATGTCTCCATATAGTTTGATCCTTTGATCAAAACACCTTCCTTGCTGGCGCCGCCGATTCCTGCAAAAAAACTTAGAGGAATACTGATAACAAGAGCGCAAGGGCAGCTAATTACTAAGAACGTAAGCGCACGGTAAATCCAATCACTCCACTGTGCTGCTCCGCCAAGGAAGAGCATCTGTACTAAAGGAGGAATGACTGCCAATACAAGCGCTCCATAACAGACCGCCGGTGTATACACTCTCGCAAATTTGGAAATAAAATTTTCGGACTTTGACTTGCGGGAACTGGAATTCTCAACAAGTTCCAGAATCTTAGAAACTGTAGATTCTCCAAACTCTCTTGTCGTACGGATTTTCAGTACACCTGTCATATTAATGCATCCACTAATAATTTCGTCACCTGACTTCACGTCTCTTGGAAGACTTTCTCCCGTCAGCGCACTCGTATTTAAGCTTGAAGCGCCTTCTAATACAATACCGTCAATCGGAACTTTTTCACCCGGCTGAACAATAATTACGCTGTCTACCATAACTTCATCCGGGTCTACCTGCTCAAGTTTCCCATCTCTTTCTACATTTGCATAATCCGGCCGGATATCCATTAGCGCACTGATATTCTTACGGCTCTTTCCTACGGCATAGCTCTGGAATAACTCTCCAATCTGGTAGAAGAGCATAACGGCAATCGCTTCATTATAATCTCCGCTGCCAGAATAAATTGCCAATACAAATGCGCCAACAGTAGCAATTGCCATAAGGAAGTTCTCATCGAATACTCTCCGGTTTACAATTCCCTTTCCGGCTTTTTTCAAAATATCATATCCGATTACCAGATATGCTGCCAAATACAACAACAACTGAAACAGTCCCTTCACCGGAACAATATTCAGCAAAATCACCATAACACTCGCTATGATAATGCGAACCAGCATCTTTTTCTGTTTCTTATTCATAACGGCACGCCCTCCTTTTATCTCATAT
>CAUCYJ010000182.1:0-4893 GCA_958446945.1 uncultured Lachnospiraceae bacterium
CAGAAAAAAACGAAACTACAGTTTCGCAAAAAAGATCTAGGAATATAAACGAAAGCAGGCGCTGGACGAAGCAGGCATTCCATATGACGAGGCGTTGATTGAGAATGCCAGATCATTTTCTATAAAAAGCGGATACCAAGCGTTTCAGGAATTGAATCAGCGATGTGGGGGGAGGTTTACAGCTGTTTTTGCGATTGCTGATACCCTGGCGATCGGTTGTCTTCGAGCTGCAAAGGAATCAGGGTATCAGCTGCCGGAGGACTTGTCTGTTATGGGATTTGACGGGATTGAGTTTGGAGCATACTATTCTCCTTCACTTACCACGGTAAGACAGCCGTATGAATATATGGCAGAGCAGGCAATCTTTATGATGTGCGGATTATTGGACAATGAAGATAATCGGCATATGGTATTGAATGCGGAAATTGTGGAGAGGGAATCCTGTGCGAAGAGAGGGGAATAAAGGAGACTTATGGGAAAAGGCGAATATGAAAGCATTATTTGTGTAGATTTGCGGAGCTTTGATCGGACTGCAGAAGATATGGGGGTCAATGCGTACTTTAAGCAATTAGGCTTTGTGCCGACAGGATTGTGTTTTCTGAATTTTCAGGTAATGTATTTGTTTGACTTTGAAAATGTAGATGATAGAGAATTGGATCCTATATGCACAGGGCAGAACGGAACACCATGCAGCCAGGTATGGACAAATAGAGATCTCTATCGTTTGATTACATACATTCGGTCTTGCGGAGTAAGGGCGTATTTGGGGATTTTGTCAAATACCATCAGTGCAGTATGGAAAAATACCCGGTATCATTGGGAGTATCGGGAAGTTCTTCAGACGATGCGCGGCGAATCGCTCTTATGGGGCGAAGCAATCAACGTATTGAAGCGCCTAAAGGATGGACGTTTTTTTGAAGATATCTATATTGAGAAACTGATGCGGGTGTTGGATGCGTTTCATTTTGATGGTTATGTAGCCGGAGACGGTATGTTAGGTCTGCGAGGACCGCGGGAAACGCTTAAGGATACGGATTTTTCGCAGGATATGGTGGATCAGTTTACAGAATATGCAAAGCTCAGACCGATTGCTTTAGAGGATTATAATGCACGGGCGGATTATATTGTAACATATTTGATGCCGGAGTGGATTGACTTCTGGTGTGCCAGATGGGCAATGCATGTCTCAAAGGTTTCAAAAGAATTGAAAGCAAGAGGCATGACGTTTTTAGCGATTGATGCATGGAGCAGAAACCCAGAAGAAATTCGAGAATCTTTTGGAATCGACTATCATTTGTTGTATGAAAATGGTTTAGAGGGGTTATTTGTACGGGCAATGGAAACAAATAAATGGAGAAAGCACAGAGAAGGAGAATATGTTCGGGAACAAAATAATATTTATACATTTTTAGCGCATAAGGCTTATGAACCGCGGTTAAAGTATTATTGGGTCCAGGCTACGGTTAATGTTCCGGAATTTTGGAATACGATCCAGGATCTTCCTCATGTGGCAGAGAGGGAGTGTTATGCTTATTTATGGACACATTGTTTTAATGGAACTGCATGGGAACAGATTTGTGAAGGGGTATGCATTATCTGGGGCAATGACTTAAGCAGCGATAACTGGAACTGGCTGAGGTTTCGTTGGAATCAGGCTTATCAGCTTTGTCAGACATATTACAGGCCGATAGGAATTACGCTTCTATGGAGTGAGAGAGGAGTAAAGGATCGGGTTCACAGTCATATAGCAGATGGCCGGAGGATAGCTTCAGTAATTGAAGAAGGCGTTTGTATACAGGCTTCGGTGCATGAAAAGAATCTGTGCCGTCTGATGGAGACAGGCAGTTTGGGATATTTTATAACAACAGATGAAACTTTGATAGAAAAATATCCGAATTATGCTCATCAGATTGTATTAATTTGCGACGGATATATGAAGTGGAACAATCAACGGTACGGCTGGGGTGAAGGAATTTCAATTCTGAAGCAGCTGGCAGGGATCCAGATAACAAAGGGACGGCTATGCGGCTTTGAGACAGAGCAGGAATCCTATGTGGTAAGCCTGGAAAATCCGGATAATTTGTTTTATGAGCAAGGCTATTTGGCTATAGACCGTGAAATTGTTCAAGTAAAGGCATTGCCGCCGAGAGAATGGTTTGTGCTTCCACATTCTGTGGAAGAAGGGAGTGTTGCTGTATCCATTCCGCCAGATGCTTCCGTACAGCTTGTGATAGAGACAAACTCACAGAAAAAAACGAAACTACAGTTTCGCAAAAAAGATCTAGGAATATAAACGAAAGTAGGAATAACTATGAGAGAAGCAGGAATACTATTACCTTTGGCATCCCTTCCGAATGAGTTTGGAATAGGAGATTTTGGGGGAAGCGCCTATCAGTTTATTGACTGCATAGCAGCGGCAGGAGTGCAGATTTGGCAGATTCTTCCGTTAAATCCGCTTGGTTATGGAAATTCTCCCTATCAGCCGTTTTCCTCCTATGCAGGAGATGATATTTATATTTCATTAGAGAAATTATGTGAATATGGTTTGCTGACGGAAGAGGAGAAGTATGAGGTCCCTGCGTCAGATCGAATTTTGTATGAAGTGGTTCGGAAGAAAAAAGAACCCTGCTTTCGAATTGCGTATTCAAGGTTTCAGAAGGATGACGGATATACGAAATTTATTGAGAAAGAGCCATGGGTGCGCGACTATGCAGTGTTTTGTACATGCAAAAAGAAATATGGATATAGCTGCTGGACTGAATGGCCGGAGACTGCAGAAACGGAACTTGACGAAGACGAGATTTGCTTTGAGATGTTCCTGCAGTATATGTTTATAAAGCAGTGGAGGGAATTGAAGAGCTATGCCAACGCAAAAGGAATTCATATTATGGGGGATGTTCCGTTTTATGTTGGACTGGATTCTTTGGATGTGTGGAAAAACAAAGAAAACTTTCAATTAGATCCACAAGGCTATCCAATCGCTGTAGCAGGTGTGCCGCCGGATTATTTCAGCAGTACAGGACAGAGATGGGGAAATCCCATTTATGATTGGAAGAAAATGAAGGAGGAAGGCTATAATTTCTGGATTCAGCGCCTTCAGTATAGCAGCGATATATATGATTTGGTTCGTATTGATCATTTTCGAGCATTTGATACATATTGGAAAATACCAGCTTCATGTAAAACCGCAATCGAGGGTGAATGGATTGAGGGACCATCTTATGATTTTTTTGACTGTCTGTTAAAGGCAAGTCCTGATATTCGGATTATAGTAGAGGATTTAGGAGATTTACGTGAAGAAGTGTATGACCTGCGCGATCATTATGGATTTAAAGGAATGAAGATTTTGCAGTTTGCCTTTGATCCGAATGAAACGAATAACCGTTTCCCGGACAGGAAAAATATGGTGCTATATACAGGAACACATGACAATCTGCCTATACAGGGGTGGCTTGATCTGCAAAGCGCAGATACAAAGGCGACTATAGCGGAAACGTTGAAAACAAAAGGGATAGTATGTGAAGATTTGGCCTGGGGAATGGTAGAACTGGCAAATGCCAGCATTGCCGATATTGTGATTGTGCCGGTACAGGACATTCTGGGATTAGATGCGAAAGCAAGAATCAATACTCCTGGGACTGTGGGAAGTCCAAACTGGGAATGGAAACTGGAAAATTTTTTTGTATTTTATGAAAAACTGGAAGCTTTATCCAAAGTCTTGGAGAATACTGGAAGGAGGTCAGGTATATGAAAGAAATTTACCAGATCAGGAAGGTTCATCCGGAGGTATATCAGATTATGGAGGCCGGATTAGATGCTATGTATGTAATCTGTGAGGAAAAACAGGCAGTTTTGGTGGATACCGGAACAGGAATCAGCAATTTGAATGCATGTGTTCGTAACTTGACGGCAACGCCTTTTAAAGTATGTGTAACACACGGACATCGTGATCATTTTGGTGGTGCGGGACAGTTTCCGGAGGTTTATATGGCCCAGGAAGATTGGGAGGACGCCTGCTCTATTGATGCAGAAAGACGCAGAGATTATGTAAAGAAAATGATTGCCGCTGGTGCTGTGGATCCTGAACTTTTGGAACAGGCTGACATTCAGGAATGGGATCGGCGTCCAAGGCTTCACGTCATTAAAGAAGGAGATGTTATTTGTGCTGGCAATTGGAAATTAGAAGTTTTTGCAGTTCCTGGACACACAAACGGCTCTGTTGCCTTTTTCGAAAGGGAAAAGAATGTGCTTTTTTCCGGTGATTGTGCAAACCCTATTATGGTTCTTCGGAAAAAAGGAAGCGAAAACGATAAGGAGCTTGTGACGCGATGGCTTGAAAAACTTCGGTATGTTAATAGCCAGATTAATGATGAAACACTGATTTGTGCCGGTCATGGTATGCTCCAACGTGAAGTATGGAAGCAGCTGATAGAAGCTGCAGAAGGATATTTGTCTGGAAATCTTAAAGCAGAGAGAAGAAAGATACATTTCTTTGATGATAATTTTATTGTTTGGAAAGATATTCAGATTATGCTGGGATAAGGAGGAAATGTGCTAAAATGAAAAAATTGATTTATAATCCAAACCCTGAGCCGGTGCTTGAGCCACTATTTGAACGGCATAGCCTGGATGAAGTAGGGTGGTCGGATTTGTATGAGGTGACCTGTAATGGTGAAAAACAGCCAGTTTTTTATACAGATTCTTTTCATTATGCGCCGGTAGCAGTAGGCGTTGAAAATAACGGTATTGATGTTGAGATTGTGATTTCCAGACCATTTGAACAGGTGCAGATTCGTCCGAGCAGCTATGGAATTGAGGTTCACAGAGAAGGACAAAAACTACGCTTTCATTTGCCGAAAATTATGAAAGTCAGCGTGGAGTTGGACGGGAATT
>CAUCYJ010000183.1:0-4873 GCA_958446945.1 uncultured Lachnospiraceae bacterium
ATTCAGTCACAGATTATGGAGCTGCTCGGAGATTTGAAGAAAGAGTTAAATACAGCGATTATTCTTGTAACACATGACCTCGGTGTTGTAGCAGACTTTGCAGACCGAATCCAGGTTATGTATGCAGGTCAGGTGATTGAGCGTGGAACTGCAAGAGAAATCTTCTATGATGCAAAGCATCCTTATACATGGGCTCTGTTATCATCTGTTCCAAGACTTGATACAGAGAACAAACAGGAACTGTACGCATTGAAGGGAACACCGCCGGATCTTCTTATGAAGATGGAACGTTGTCCATTTGCAGCAAGATGTGAATACTGCATGGGAATCTGTAAAGAAGCAATGCCGGAAGAGACAGACGTTACAGGAACTCATAAAGTATCCTGCTGGCTGCAGCACTCGGATGCACCGCAGGTAAAATCATTCTACGATAAACAAAAAGAAAGCAAACAGAACGAGGAGGTGTAGAGACATGAGTGAGAAGTTGATCGAAGTTAAAAATCTTTGTAAATATTTCCCGGTTGGAAAGAAGAAAACACTGAAAGCAGTGGACAATGTTAGTCTCTACATTAAAAAGGGTGAGACACTTGGTCTTGTTGGAGAGTCTGGATGCGGTAAGACAACTTGCGGACGTACTGTATTAAAATTATATGAGCCAACTTCCGGAGAAGTAATCTTTAACGGAAAAGACATCAGCAAATTAAAAGGAAAAGATCTTCTGGATTTCAAACAGAAGGCACAGATGATTTTCCAGGATCCATACTCTTCTCTTGATCCACGTATGACAATTGGAGAAATTATTGCAGAAGGTATGGATGTGCATTGTAATTACAGTGCAAAAGAAAAAGATGAGAAAGTAAAAGAACTCTTAAAGAGTGTTGGTCTGAATGAAGACTTTGCAAACCGTTTTTCACATGAGCTTTCAGGAGGACAGCGTCAGCGTATCGGTATTGCCCGCGCGTTAGCTGTCAATCCGGAATTTATCGTATGTGATGAGCCGATTTCTGCTCTTGACGTATCCATTCAGGCACAGGTTGTCAACCTGCTGATTAAGCTTCAGAGAGAAAGAGGTCTGACATATTTATTTATTTCTCATGACCTTTCTATGGTGCGTCATATTTCTGACCGTGTTGGTGTTATGTACCTCGGAAGTCTTGTAGAAATAACAGGAAGTAAGGAAATTTTTGACAATCCGGCGCATCCATATACAAAGATTCTTATGTCTGCGATTCCGATCGCTGACCCGGATGCAAATGAAAAAATGACACGTCTGAAGATTCAGGGAGAGGTGCCAAGCCCGATCAATGCACCAAGCGGATGTAAATTCCGTACAAGATGTCCATATGCTACAGATATTTGTGCACAAGAACGCCCAGAACTTCAGGAAATTGCTCCTGAGCATTTTGTTGCATGTCATCATTGCAAAGACATTTAAGCATAAGGAGATAGAGAGAAAATGTTAACTGAGAATATGATTGAAAAGATACTGGATGAAGCAGTAACGCGGGGAGCAGATTTTGCAGAGGTCTTTGAGGAGAACAGTCTTTTTGAAGAGACAGTTGCAACTCAGGAGAAGGTAGAGCAGAGTGTGCAGGGACGCGAAAGCGGTGTTGGAATCCGTATCTTTAAAGGTTTGAATTGCTACTATGGCTATACAAACCGGAAAACGGAAGAAAGTTTAAAAGAATTGACAAAGCGTCTGACAAAGGCGATGCGTCAGAAAGAGGCTTCCAAAATCATTCTTGGGGAAAAGAACATTTATACAATGGCCCCGACGGTTCTGATGCCGTCCGGGCTTTCTTTTTCCAGGAAAATGGAGCCGGTACAGACAGCGATTCGTGCAGGAATGGATTATGATGAAGAGATTGTCCGTATGCGCGTAAAACTGACTGATATGGAACAGCAGATTCAGATTGCCAACAGTGAAGGACTGTTTGCAGAAGATACAAGAGTGAAGACGCGTCTGTATATCGGAGCATTTGCTCAGAACGGCACAGATGTACAGAATGGATATTTTGGTCCGGGAGCTATGCAGGGACATGAATATTACGATAAAATCGATGTAGAAGCATGTGCGAGAGAGGCTGCACGTCAGGCGAAGGTCGTGCTCCATTCAGAACCATGTCCGGGAGGACGTATGAGCGTTGTTGTTGACAATGGATTCGGAGGTCTTCTCTTCCACGAGGCCTGCGGACACAGCCTGGAGGCAACTGTAATTGCTAAGAATTCTTCAGAATTTTGCGGAAAGCTTGGCAAGAAAGTTGCATCAGATGTGGTAACATTGATTGATGACGGTTCTATTGAAGGAGAGTGGGGATCACTTCACATTGATGATGAGGGTACGCCGACTCAGAAAAATATTCTGATTGAAAATGGTATTTTGAAGAGTTATATGGTAGACCGGTTGAATGGTATGCGTGCAGGTCTTGCACCGACAGGTTCTTCCAGACGCCAGAATTATAAATATGCACCGGTGGCCCGTATGACAAATACTTATATTGCTCCGGGTAAGAGTACTCCGGAAGAGATTATTGCTGCGACAGAGAGAGGACTTTATGTAAAATCCATTATTGGCGGTTCTGTAGAATCTGCAACAGGTGACTTTAACTTTAGTACAGGCGAATGTTATCTGATTGAAAACGGAAAAGTGACGACTCCGGTTCGCGGCGCTACATTGATTGGAAACGGCGGAACAGTTCTGCAGAACGTAGATATGGTGGCAGGAGATTATGATCTGCGTCAGGGATACTGCTATGCATCAAGCGGCGCTCTCTTTATCGGAGCCGGTCAGCCGACAATCCGCGTAAGTAATATGACAGTAGGAGGGATTCGATAATGGTGGAGAAATTTATTGAGGAATTTACGAAAGCCGCACATGAACGTGGAATCCGGAATCTGGAATTTTATGCGGAATCTGTGCAGTCCGCATCGGTAAATATTTACGAAAAACAGCCGGAATTCCAGACAGAAAGTGATGTGGAGGCCTGCTATGTAGAAGGAGAATATCAGGGGTATAAAGGATATATTTATGCTGAAGATTTTTCTGAGAAATACCTGGAGGAGAAGCTGGATCAGTTCTGTGAAATTGCTGAATATTTGAAAGAACCTTATGAAGCAAAAGAGCTTGGCAATTGTACATGTCAGAAAGAATTTGAACTTTCAGATGTGGAACATATGACGGAGCAGATGCTTCAGACCGTGGAAGCGTGTGAAGGAATTCATCCGGATTTTAATAAGTTTTCTCACTTATCTGCAAGAGAGACGATTCGTCGGATCGTAATCCAAAATGACCGTGGAGGACGCATGGAAGATGCGGTTAAATTTGCCGGTGTTTATGTAGGAGCAGAAGCTGTGAAAAATGATGCAGTACAGACATCCGGGGGCGAAGATGTGAAAGGCTCTGCAGAAGAACTGAAGATGGAAGCAGTGGCAAGAGAAGCTATTGAAGAGGCATGCAGCTTGTTGGGAGCATCTCCGGTAGAGACGAAGAAATATCCAGTCATCTTAAAAAACAGTGTCATCTGTGAGATGTTATCTATGTATCTTCCTTCCTTTGGGGCGGATACTGTGCGGAAAAATATCAGCAAACTGGCAGGACAGGCAGGAAAAGAAGTAGCATCTGAGATTGTGAATCTGGTAGAAGATCCAGAAGGTCTCAATGCGAGAAGCTTTGATGATGAAGGAACGCCGACGATAAAGAAATATCTGATCAGAGATGGAATTCTGGGAGAATATTTGTACAATCAGGCAGAGGCGCTTCTGGCAGGAAAGAAATCCACAGGAAATGGGTTCAAATCCAGCTATCGAAGTGTTCCGGCAATTGGGGTAACAAATCTGAAACTGATCGGAGAAGAAAAATCAAGAGAGATGTTGATCGAAGAACTGCAGGATGGGTTATATATTACTGCCTGTGACGGAATGTTTGCCGGAGCAGATCCGGTAAGCGGAGATTTCTCTCTGATTTCAAAAGGATATCTTGTGAAAAATGGAAAGCTGGATCGCGCAGTGAACCAGATTGCAGTAGCAGGTAATTTCTATGATATGCTGAAAAATATTCGAGGCATTGCAAATGACTATCTCGTAACAGGAGGAGCAGGAGGAATCTTTGAAGCTCCATCCGTATCTGTCGGAGAACTTGTTGTGTCTGGTAAATAGTGAGGAGAAAAGCAGGGGACTGGAAACAGTTTCCTGTTTTTTTTCTGTTCGGAGAGAAAAGGAAGTGATATAATAACAAAGGAGATGACGAAGCTTGGAGGAGAATAACATGGATCATACAGAACAGATAAAGAGATTAAAAGAGAATATAGGAAGTGTTCTTGTAGGTAAGGACAAACAGACACGGTGGCTTCTGACGGCGCTTCTGGCAAGAGGCCATGTGCTTCTTGAGGATGTTCCGGGAACGGGGAAAACAATGCTTGCCAAGACGCTGGCACAGTCGGTGGAGGCAAAGTATCACAGAGTTCAGTTCACACCGGATCTGCTGCCGTCAGATTTGCTTGGATTAAATTACTATAATCAAAAAGAAGGAATATTTACTTTTAAAGAAGGACCGGTGTTTAGTAATATTCTTTTAGCAGATGAAATTAACCGGGCGACGCCGAGAACACAGTCCAGTCTTCTGGAATGTATGGAAGAGCAGCAAGTAACGGTAGATGGAAAAACTTATATGTTGGAGGCACCGTTTTTTGTTATTGCAACACAAAATCCGATTGAAACAGTAGGAACGTTTCCGCTTCCGGAAGCTCAGCTTGACCGTTTTCTGATGAAGTTTTCCC
Organism: uncultured Lachnospiraceae bacterium; assembly: GCA_958446945.1. Classification (GTDB taxonomy): domain Bacteria; phylum Bacillota; class Clostridia; order Lachnospirales; family Lachnospiraceae; genus UBA9414. The sequence goes on from CAUCYJ010000183.1 coordinate 4,776, forward strand.
TCGGAAATACGAAAGCGGAAGAAGAAATAGAAGTGATTAAACGGTTTCTTTATGGAAATCCATTTCAGAAACTGGAGCCGGTATGCGAAACAGAAGAG
>CAUCYJ010000184.1:0-4843 GCA_958446945.1 uncultured Lachnospiraceae bacterium
GTGATTTCTTCTGCTTCAACATAAAACGGCACACGAATGTGATCATGTTCTTCCGGCTGAAATGTCGTATTTTTTCTGCGCTCACTGATCAGTTTCTGCACATCGATTTCACTGTAAATGATTTCGTTGCTAAATTGCTCTGATTCGCAGAGAAGTTCTCCATGTTCCAGAATCATATTATGACCGTCAAATACAAGGTCTGTCGTTGATTCCCCTTCTCCTGCATTGGCATATACATAACCGGCAAACAACCGCATCGAATGTGCTGCCAGAAGATTTCTTCTCATCTGTGATTTTCCCATCGTCTCATCACTGGCAGAACAATTGACAATTACCGTTGCTCCTGCCCTTGCAGCTCCAATACTCGGCGGCTGACCACACATCTTCACAGATTTCTGCTGAAACGACAAGTTCTTCCATGGTAACTGCCTGGAAAAGCAGCTGTGGTCCAAATGGAATCCGCTCTCCGTCAAACAAAATCCATTTTGCCTCCGCAGGTCCCGGCTGAAACTGTCTCATATCATAAAATTCTCCGTAATTAGGAAGAAATGTTTTCGTTACAATTCCAAGAATTGCACCGTGATTTAATACGACAGCCGTATTATAAAGCTTATGTTCAATTTCTAGCGGCGCTCCCACAAAGAAAAGTCCATCCATATGTTCTGTTGCCTCTGCCAGTATATGAACTGCCTCTTTCGTCCGCTTCAGCAGAAGTTCCTGGCCGAACAGATCACCGCATGTATAACCGGTCAGACAGAGCTCCGGAAATACAACAACTTTCGCCCCCTGTCTTTCTGTTTCTTTCATTGCTTCTAAAATCTTTTCCATATTATAAGCCACATCGGCAACTCGTATCTCTGCTGTCGCTGCCGCCACTTTTACAAACCCATTTTTCATCTTCATTTTCCCTTTCTCACAGGCCGTTTCAGCGTCTTATCGATTTGCTTTCTTTAAGAGCTCCTTCAACTCTTCTATAGAAAATGTATAATTCCGATTACAGAAGTGACAGTTCATCTCCACTTCCTTTCCTTCGCTAATCAAACTCTGAAGTTCTTTACGTCCAATGCTGATTAGCGCACGTTCTACACGTTCCTTAGAGCAATTACAATAAAACTCTGCCGGCATCTGATCCGTAAACTCCACATCCATTCCCTGAAGCACTTCCTTAAGAATCTGTTCCGGTGTATATCCGCGGTCCAGCATTGCCGTAACAGAATCAATTTTTTTAATATTTTCTTCCAGACGATCAACAACTGCATCTTCGACAAACGGCATGACCTGAACGATAAATCCTCCTGCCTGACGCACAGTATTATCTTTATTCATCAAAACACCCAGGCCGACAGAAGACGGAATCTGCTCGGATGTTGCGAAATAATATGTCAGATCTTCCGCAATCTCACTCGTATGAAGAATTGTCTGTCCCACATACGGTTCTTTCAGTCCCATATCCTTAATCACATTCAGGATTCCAAGTCCCAGCGCCTCAGCTACATCAAGCTTTCCTTTGGCATTTGCGTGAATCAGCACTTCCGGATTGTTCACATAGCCTTTTACCCGACCCTGATTGTCGGCTGTTACCGTCAGTCCTCCAATCGGTCCATCGCACTGGATCTGAAGCGTCAAAAGATCACTCTCATTCTTCATCATACTTCCCATCATCGTTCCGGCTGTCAAAAGCCGTCCCAGAGCAGCCGTTGCTACCGGACTTGTATTGTGCGCTTGCCTTGCATCTTCTACCGTATCCTTGGTCGTTGCTGCAAACGCCCTGATCTGATTGCCTGCCGCTGTTGCTCTTACAATATAATCTGCCATAATCTTTCTTCTCCTTCTGATTCTTGTTTCATTTTTTTCTAGTTTATCTGTTATTTGCCATCTTCTGACATTCTCTTGCAACTACATAAATGCGCTCGCTCATTTCAGATGGCGCTTCCTCCGTAAATGCCTCATAGGCTGTCACAAATTCCAATCCTGCCTTCTCAAGAAGTTCCTTCATTATCTCTAACTCATACGCCTTCTGATAATGCGTTTCCTGATATCTGCGATACAGATCTTCTTCCTCCCGGATAAACAGACTCAATTCATACTCATTAATTTTTTCTTCTTCGTAATAATAATTATCCCAGATAAAGCTGCATTCTTCCCTGCTTTCTGCAATCGTACGATCTCCAAGTAGTTCCCTATATTTATATGTTGTATTAAAATCAAAAATAAATATACCGCCCGGATCCAGATAATTATTCACAAGTCGAAATACTTCACAGAGTTCTTCTTCCTCTGTAATATAATTCAATGAATCGCAGACACTGATCACCGCCCGGACAGTTCCATATAATTCAAACTCCCGCATATCCTGCAGTAAATATAAAATATCATGTCCCGACGCAATCCGCTTATCCATCGCGATTTCAAGCATCTCTTCTGATACATCAACACCGATCATATCATATCCATTTTGTGCCATTATCTCGGTAAGTGTTCCAGTACCGCATCCCAGATCCAGAAGCAGACCATCCCGGATGTCATACTGAACTAATCGTTTTCTAATATAAGCAGCCCATTCTTCATATGGAATGTTATCCATGAATGTATCATAGACCGCCGCAAACCCTGTATATGCTTCCATGTTATTCCTCCTGTTTCATCTTCCCATTATAGCAAGACTGTCTCTCGATGTCGATATCTTTACACAAGGATTTCCATCGCTTTTTCCTATTAATATACTTCACTTCCGAACGGCATCAGCGCCAGCTTAGCAAGTTTAAACTGCTGTATTCCGAACGGAATACCGATGATCGTAGCACAAAGCACTGCCCCGATCAGAACTGATTCTAATGCCAGCGGCAACCCTGAAACTATGATCCATATAATATTCAACAGAAGCGATCCTGCTCCGCCACCGTATTTTACTTCCTTTCCAAACGGAAAGAAACTAAGTGACGCAAATTTAAAACACTGCAGTCCCACAGGAATCCCGACGATCGTAATACACCAGAGCACTCCTGCAAACAGCCAGCTGATCCCGCTAATAAATCCTCCACAGAAAAACCATAATAAATTTCCTAAACATCCCATATTAAAATTCAACTCCTCTCTCGATCCGGTACAATTCTTTCAGGACACGATTTACATTGATCCGGGCATTCACAACCTGATCCTGCATCTCACTAATTTTTTGCTGCACCATAAGATCTACTAAAAAATTATCAAAAAAGAAATCTGCAAATACAAGGAAATTACCAATTTCTATATTCATTCCTACACAGTCGTTGATATCCTGAAGTTCTCTCTGAAAATTCCAGAGCGCCTTCTTAACCTCCTCCAGTTCTTCCATTGCAGAATTGACTTTCCAGTGTTTCACAAAGCTGATCACAGCTCCTCCTCCGATCACATCCAGCCATCCCCAGGATTTTGCGCTTGAAAGATGTTTCTCTGCATTTTCTAATTTCTGCATCGCAGCCTCTCCTGCATGAATGGCCTCTCTTAATTCTTTTCCATAGTTTGTTACTTCTTGCATTATCACATTCTCCTTTCTCTTCTTTGCAGCTTCTCTGCGGCAAATGCGATAGAGTGGATAATAAAAAAAGACTTCTATTATGACATCTGCCACAATAAAAGTCTTGCGTTCTCATTTGATACGGATACCTCTCGGTATCGATTGACGGTTTCAAACCCATCCCGTAGGATGTTTGGCTACTCCCTTTTATCTGCTTGCTATTAAACTAGCATTTTTTAATGATTTTGTCAATAGATTTTTCAAGTATTGATTGCTTTTCTGCCCTTTGCTTTCACATTTTCTTGACACCCTTTCTTACCCACGTTATAATGAACTGGAAAATTTGAACGGAAAGGCAGGTGAGCAGCATGGACGCAGGAGCCAGTTATCCTTCGTGGAGCTTTATAGACAATTTCATCAGGAAAAGGAGTTTTTGTTATGAACAAAGAAATCTTTATGGATCTCTTACAGGCGCGGGAATTCAAGGCTGTAAGAAGTATTTTGAATGTCATGAATGCAGTGGACATTGCTGCTCTCATGTCAGAACTGGAAGATAAAGAGCTTGCACTGGCATTTCGGCTCATTCCGAAGACTAAGGCTGCAGATGTATTTGCCAATATGAATAATTCCATGCAGTCGTATCTCGTTGAGATTTTTACTGAGAAAGAATTGAAAGAACTTCTCGACGAGCTCTTTCTGGATGATACCGTTGATCTTCTCGAAGATCTCCCGGCAAATCTTGTGACACGGATTCTGGAGGCAGTAGACCAGGAGAAACGCACGAAGATTAATACACTTTTAAATTATCCGGAAGACAGCGCCGGCAGTGTAATGACAACAGAGTATGTCGATTTGAAGAAGACAGACACTGTACGTCAGGCGCTCTCCCATATCAAACGAACCGGAATCCACAAGGAAACCATATATACCTGTTATGTTTTGGAGCATCGCCGTCTTCTCGGCATTGTTTCTGCCAAAGATTTGATGACGATGGATGACGATCTCACAATGGAAGAACTGATGGAAACTGAAATCATTTCTGTTTCTACTCACACAGACCAGGAAGAGGTAGCCAAACTGTTTTCAAAATATGATCTGCTTGCGATTCCGGTGCTTGACCAGGATGATCTCATGGTAGGTATTGTTACGTTCGATGATGCGATGGATGTCATCGAAGAAGAGACAACAGAAGATATGGCTCTCATGGGCGCTGTAACTCCAAGTGAAAAGGGATATTTTGAAGCCAGTGTATTTGAACATGCCAAGAACCGTATCGTCTGGCTTCTCGTTCTTATGATTTCTGCTACATTTACCGGTATGATCATTACGAAGTATGAGAATGCATTT
>CAUCYJ010000185.1:0-4816 GCA_958446945.1 uncultured Lachnospiraceae bacterium
CTATGTCTGTTGCCGATGCTTCTTAAATCATTCGAAGGAAAATCTGCAAAAATAGTTAAATGTATTTTATATGGAGTTTTATTGATCTATGCCTACAAATTGAATTTGCAATATAAGTTTTGTTTTTAAAAAACATTGAGGAGAGTTTATGAAGGAAGGAATCGCAGTCTTATTACTTTTTTTTAATAAAGTAGAGACGACAGGGCTTGTACTGGAGAGAATACTGGAGGCAAAGCCAAGTGTACTGCTATTGGCACAGGACGGAGCCAGAGAAGATAATGCTCATGATGAGAAGGCAGTTCCGGAATGCAGAAAAAGAGTAGAAGAACTTTTGGCAGGGATTGATTGGCCGTGTGAGATCTACCGTAATTATGCAGAAAAAAATATGAGTTGTGATCCCAGGGAATATAGTGCGATTTCCTGGGCGTTTGGAATAGTAGACAAGTTGATTATCTTAGAGGATGATTGTTTGTGTTCAAGTTCTTTTTTCCCGTTCATGGAGGAATTATTACTTCGCTATGAGAAGGATGAGAGAATCGGTATGATCTGTGGAATGGAGCGTTTTGGAAGGAATCCTTATTGCCAAGACAGTTACTATTTTACACAGGCTTGTTCCGGTTGTGGATGGGCTACCTGGAAACGTTGTTGGGATGATGTGGAGAGAATTGCAAAGGATTATGATTACCTGGATGATACTGATCTGATACAAAAGGTGGATGATTACGTTAAGAAATGCTGCCTGAAAGTATATAGAGATTATATACCTAAAGCTGTTAAAAACAGAGAAGACAATCGTGCCACCGGAAGAATACAGTCGTGGGAATTTGCACAGTCTGCTGCAATGATAATGGAATCGCGTTTGGCAATTAATCCGATGGTAAATCTGGTGAAAAATATAGGGATGGTTCCGGGTGCTACACATTCAGGGAATGATATACGGACAATACCCAAAAGATATAGAAGAATTTTCGAAAACGATAATTTAGAACTGGAATTTCCGTTGCGCCACCCTGTGTATATTATCCGTGATATCAAGTATGAACAGATGCATGACAGGACGTATGCGATTAATGAATTTCAAAAGTGGAAGGATGATATAGAACATATTTATTTATATATAAGATATGGACATCTGAGGGAACTATTTCAGGGTGTAAAAAGGAGATTGAAAAGACATGCAGATAAATAACGGTAAAGTATCAGTAATCATTCCCGTGTGGAATGCACACGATTATATTCGAAGATGTGTGGACAGCATAGTAAATCAAACATATGAAAATCTGGAGATTTTGTTGGTTGATGACGGAAGTACGGATGATTCTTTACAAATATGCCGGGAGTATGAGAGAAAAGATGATAGAATAAAAGTATTCCATAAGGAGAACGGTGGACAGGGGAGTGCCAGAAATCTGGCATTGGATCATTGCACAGGCGAGTATATTGGCTTTGTGGATAATGATGACTGGATATTTCCCACAATGTATGAAAGAATGGTGGAACTCATTCAGAGATACAAGGCAGATGTAGCAAGGTGTGATGATCTGTCAGATGAAACACAGATTAGTAAAAAGGATCAGGCAGAAGAATCTACATGTGGCGGAGCACAATATCATGAATTAATCTATTGTGATATTTGGGGAGGTCATGTGACGGACCGATTATTTAAGCGTGAGGTTATAGGAGATGTTCGTTTCCCACATAGCAAAACGATTGAAGATATGAGGTTTATGCGTCAAATATTACCTAATATCAGACTTGAAGCTCATACAAGTGAAAAATTATATTTTTATACGGTAAGGCAGGACAATACATCTTTCGTATATGCAAGAACATTTATCAACTCCTATGAAAGAGCAGAAGAATATCAAAGCAGATATGAAGAAGCATGCAGTAAATATCCGGAGTATAAAGAAACACTGTTGATAAAATCAACCACATTTGCTTGCGGTAGTATCAGAATTCTGCTTAAGGAGAATAAAAAGGAATCGGAAGAATATAGAAAGATGCTTCAATTTCTTAAAAAGAATAAAAAAAGTATAGTTGCATTAAAAAAAATTCCTATAAAGTATAAGTTATTTCTGATGGTGGTACGGTGAAACATGAAAGCAGTAATTAAAAACATAGGTATTAAACTATATAACCTAAAGAATGGTCCCTTTTGGAAGAATGGTGGTGTAACAGTTGAAAAGCATGGAAATAACATTGTTCTGAATCGTGTTAAAGTCAGATCACAGGGGAAAAATAACAGGATAATTATAGAAGACGGGGTTCGGTTACACCATGTAAGGATTCAAATCGGTGGTAATAATAATACCATTATAATAGGTCGGAATTGTTCTATTCAAGACACGATTTTTACAACGGAAGAAGATGATAATTTTGTGTCGTTGGGAGAGGGAACGACCACTACGGGAGGTGTTGTCTTTTCTGCAATTGAAGGTAGCAGGATAATTGTTGGCAATGATGGAATGATTTCGAGAGATGTCTGGTTTTTTACAGGTGATGGACATGGAATTGTAGATGCTTGTGGAAAACGTACGAATTATTCCCAGGATATCATTATCGGCGACCATGTATGGATTGGGTATCGAGCTATTTTGACCAAGGGATGTAAGATATGTAATAACTCTATTATTGCAGTGGGAGCTGTATGTAACAGAAGCTTAAATAAGGCACAATCTGATGGATGCGTGATAGGAGGAAATCCGGCAAAAGTGATTGCACGTGATAAAAACTGGACCAGAAACAGAAAAGACGGAGAAAAATAGGATGCTTAGAAGAGCAATAAATTTTATAAAAGGGTTTCATTATACGCGAAAGATGAATACTCAAAAGAAATGTAATATACATTGGCATACGGAGATAGATACAAAAACACAATTTGAAGGATGCAATACGGTAATGCCCCATGTGGGATTGGCTGACTGTAAGATAGGTTATATGTCCTACATTGGAAATGATACTATTTTATTCAAAACAGATATTGGTAGATTCTGCAGTATAGCAGACAATGTTTCGATTATTTTTGGGGAACATCCGTCTTCTGTCTTTGCTTCTACAAGCCAGGCATTTTACTTTAAAACGGGTATTTCCTATCAGAGCTTTGTAAAGAACGATTATTGGACTTTAGAACAGGCATATCCGCATGCTGATAAGGAAAATGACAGATACTGTATTATTGGAAACGATGTGTGGATCGGTAAAAAAGTAATGATTCGATCGGGAGTTAAAATTGGTGATGGAGCAATTATTGCTTCGGGAGCTATTGTTACTAAAGATGTGGAACCCTATAGTATTGTAGGAGGGATTCCGGCAAGACATATTCGATATCGCTTTGATGAGGATGATATTCAATGGCTGAAGAAAACGAAATGGTGGAATAAAGATGTATCGTGGTGGGAAAAATATGGAGAATATTTTCATGATATTAAGCTACTCCGAAAAAAAATAGAAGAGGATAATTTGAATGGAACAGAATGTTGAAGTGCATAGTAGAAATCAGATAAAAGTGGCAACGTTGGTTTCTTATATATCTATAGCCGTTAATATAATTTCTGGACTGTTGTTTACTCCCTGGCTGATTCATCAATTGGGAGACGGTGATTATGGAATTTATAGCATTGGAACATCTATTATTACTTTATTAATAATGGATTTTGGTATCAGTGAGGCCGTAGCCAAGTATGTGGCCCAGTATAGAACGGAAGGAAAAGAGGAGAAGGTAACAGAGCTGCTCAGCTTGGTGACCAAAATTTACTTGATTCTTGCACTGATTTTTTTGGCATTGTTTTCCGTATTATATTTTTTCCTTGGAAATATATATGCTGGATTGACAGCCGGGGAATTAATTAAACTTAAGAATGTATATATCATTATTGCTATTTATAATGTGTTTGCATTTGCATTTACTCCCTTATCCGGAATTATGTTGGCATATGAACATCTGGTAAGTCTGAAACTGTGCGATATAGTTTTACGTTTATTAACGATAGTTATCACGATTATCGCAATTATAAATGGCCTTGGACTATATTCGGCAGTTATGGCGAATGCAATTGCAGGAGTGGCAGTTATTGCCTATAAGCTATACATCATTCAATCCAATCATAGATTTAAAATTGATTTATCATATCAAGATAATGATTTACTAAAAAAGATATTTTCCTTCTCTGTTTGGGTTGCCTTGCTGGTAATAACACAGAGATGTATATACAGTATTACACCCAGCATATTAGGTGCATTATCCAGTAGTAATGAGGTGACATTGTATAGTGTATCCAGTGCGTTGGAGGGATATGCTTATAGTTTTGGAAGCGTCATTAGTACGTTGTTTTTGGCCAAAATTACAAGACAGTTGGAGGCAGGAGACTATGATGGGTTTAATAAATTAATAATTACCACAGGTAAAATACAATTTTTATTATGTGCAGTTATTTTGGGTGGATTTATATGTGTAGGAAATGATTTTATCAACTTATGGATGGGAAATGGATATGAAATAACGTATACTATGACGGTTATTCTGTTGATTCCCAGTGTATTTATTTGGCCGTTTATGACTGCAAGCGTCGGATTGACGGTGGCAAACAGAGTCAAAGGACCGGCATTGGTTAATCTGGGAACAGCATGTATTAACATTTTTATGGAATGTATTTTGGTTGGAAAATTAGGAGCACTTGGTGCTGTTTTGTCCATTGCAATAGCAAATAGCTTTAAAGGTATTGCATTGATTTTTGTTTATAAAAAGTATTTACCGATACGCTTGCATCAATTTATTAAGGAAGTGTTTGTGATATACGGAGTACCATTAGGAATG
>CAUCYJ010000186.1:0-4775 GCA_958446945.1 uncultured Lachnospiraceae bacterium
GAAGAAGAAAACGAATGGCTGCGCCAGTACACACGCGCAATTTAATATTTAATATAAGTAAAAAGCAGGCGGGAATTTTCTCCCGCCTGTTTTTTACGTGCCTCTTCTGATTATCCATGATTCCGAAACTGAATCGGCGTCATATTATACGCTTTTTTAAAGAGTCTGTTGAAATGCTCTACATTCTGATATCCCACTGCTTCTGCGATGCTCTCAACGGTCATGGTGCTGCTCTTTAACAATGTTCTTGCCTTTTTCATACGCACACGTTTTACGATCTCGCCAAACGTACTTCCGGCTTTTTCTTTAATATATTTGGAAAGATACGGTTTAGAAAGATAGAATTTCTCCGACAGACTTTCCAGTGTCACATCCAGATAATTTTCCTGAATAAAATTCATAATTGCTATCATACGCTCGTCTTTATACCCGTCAGAATTTTTAATCTGATCGATCTTATTGACAGCAACGGTTAAAGCCTCTATCGATGCGCTGATAATATCTGCATCGATTCCGGTTCCCCAATAATGCTTTCCATTACAGATGACGCCTACATAGGCAACCGCCTTCGAAGAAGAGCCTTTTGTAAGTGAATGTTCCTCATAGAAAGACAGCTCATAGCTGACACCAAAATACTGTTTGATCGCATTGCTGATGGCATCCAATCGTCCATTTCCGCTTCCTGTAACCGTATGCTTACTTGTTCCATGTACAATGACCGTATCTGCAAGAATTCCATTCTCTCTGCGGAAATGAGATTCCTCAATATAAAATACCCCTTTTGCATTAATATAATGATCTTCAAAAATATGATAAATCCATTCCGGCGTTAATTCTTTGTGCGCTTTATCCGAAACATCTTTTATAAGATATCCTACTTCTTCTTTCATTTTTTCCGGAAGAGAAATACCATAATTCTGCTTCAGAATGTAGCTAACGCCTCCTTTACCGGACTGACTATTAATCCGAATCACATCAGATTCATATCGTCGTCCTACATCACGAGGATCAATCGGAAGATACGGTACTGTCCATTTGTCTATATGACCTTCTTCACGCCATTTCATGCCTTTCGCGATGGCGTCCTGATGGGAACCGGAAAACGCAGTAAACACAAGCTCTCCCGCATACGGCTGACGCATCCCTACTTTCATTCTTGTAAGACGCTCATACGTTTCCACAATGTGAGGCATTTTTGAAAAATCAAGCTCGGGATCAATCCCATGTGAAAAAAGATTCATAGCAAGCGTGATAAGGTCTACATTTCCGGTACGCTCTCCATTTCCAAACAGCGTCCCTTCAACACGATCTGCTCCTGCCAATACACCAAGTTCTGCTGTAGCAACACCACATCCTCTATCATTATGAGGATGAAGACTTAACACCACATGTTCCCGATAAGACAAATATTTTGTAAAATACTCTACTTGACAAGCAAATACGTGAGGCATAGCATTCTCTACCGTTGTTGGAATATTAATGATAACCGGCTTCTCTTTTGTTGGTTTCCAGATATCAAGTACTGCATTACACACTTCCAGCGCATAATCCATTTCCGTTCCCGAAAAACTTTCCGGACTGTATTCAAATGTAAAATTCCCATCCGTCTCATCTGCCAATGCCTGAAGCAATTTAGCGCCTTCTACGGCAATTTGCTTAATCTCTTCCCGCGTTTTCCGAAATACCTGTTCTCGCTGCGCTACAGAAGTCGAATTATATAAATGCACGACTGCATGCGGCGCACCCTCTAACGCTTCAAATGTCTTGTGAATAATATGCTCCCTTGCCTGTGTCAGTACTTGAATCGTAACATCGTCCGGGATCATCTTGCGTTCAATTAGTGCGCGTAAAAATGTATATTCTGTTTCTGAAGCAGCCGGAAATCCTACTTCAATCTCCTTAAATCCAATTTCCACAAGAAGCTCAAAAAATTCCAGTTTTTCTTCCAAACTCATCGGCTCGATCAAAGCCTGATTTCCATCTCTTAAGTCTACACTGCACCATACCGGAGATTTTTCTAAAGACTCTTTTCTGACCCAATCATAGCTTACTTCTGGCGGCATGAAATACATCCGTTCATATTTTTCAAAATTTTTCATAGAATCGTCCTCATTTCTAATTTCTCATCAGGTATAATTCATCAAGTTAATTGTCTTTTTTTATTCTATGACAAAATTCATCAACTTTAAAGTGTCGTTTTTATCTTTTCCTTGACCTTTATTATCTTGTTATCTAATTTTATTGAATCAAATATATTTTTATCACTTTTTTCAATACCCACCCAAAATTTTTTCTGTTAATTCCTTCTTTTGCCAAAACCGGGGTCTGATAAATAACTTTTCCATTCAAAGTATACAACACCGTTCCAATTAGCTCCCCTTTAGAAACAGGTGCTTTTTGCCGTTCATTCATTTTTACCTTCATATATATTTTCTCATCATCTTTTAACAGCAGCCGAAAAGATGGCTTCTCTGCCATACCCTGTAAAAGTATTTTAGAAAACAATTCTGAATTGTCTCTACACCCCTCTTCTACTTCTATTTCGGGAATTTGGGGAATATCTTTTATCTCATGATACTGATAATGCCCAAATCCATAACGCAGCAAAGACTTTGTATCTTGCCATTTCCAACTCTTGTGCCCTGGCCATCCGCATCCTAAAAGTGCTACAATCAGTGTCCGCTCCCCCCTTTTGACTGCCCCTACATAACAATATCCTGCTTCAGAAGTAAATCCGGTCTTCCCAGTCAAAGCTCCTTCTTCCATCTTTAAAAGTGCATTATGATTGATACAAGAAAAACTTCTTGTTTTTTCAACATTCTGAAATGTTTTCTCCTGCGTACCGGTAATTTCCAAAAAAATTTCCCGTTTCTCAGAATCCTCAATACAGTATCGCATGATTTTTGCCAGTTCTTCGGCTGTTGCAGAGTGTTTTCCCTCTTCATCCGATGCATCCAATCCATTTGGTGTAATAAAATGACTGTTTCTACAGCCAATTTCTCTCGCCTTTTCATTCATTTGTACTGCAAATCTCTCTGTCGAACCTGCAATTGCTTCTGCTACTGCCACTGCAGAATCATTATGAGATTCTAACATCAATGAATACAGCAAATCTTTCAAAAAAAATTTTTCTCCCTCCTGCATACCAAGATGCACTTTCGGTTGTCTTGCCGCATTTTTAGAAATCGTAACAATCTGTTCTAAGTCTCCTTTTTCTAATGCCAGAATGCATGTGAGAATCTTTGTCGTACTTGCCATAGCCCGCTTCTCATAACCATTTTTTTCAAACAGAACCCGTCCGCTGTCCCCATCCATTAACACAACCGACTGCGCATGCAGATTTTGAAGTTCTTCCGGTATTCCCTGCGCTGCATCCGCCCAACCACCAAACAAAACCCACATTTGCAGACTAAGCAATAGTCCAATAATCCACGAAATACTTTTCCAATATATTTTTTTCATAGCGCCCTCCTAATATCCGGATAATTTCCTACATATATAGTTATCTATGAATTTCTCAGATAAATTATTCCCCAAACAAAAAGATGAAACTGCACTATACATCCAGTTTCATCTCTGCTTCTTCCTCTGCTTCTGTTTTCATTTCTTCTACCTGCTCCGGATTCAGATTTGGCAGCTCCTCTAATGACGCCACACCAAATCTTCTTAAAAATTCTTCTGTTGTTCCAAACAGATGCGGATGCCCCGGGGCATCCAACCTTCCCACTTCACAGATTAGGTTATATTCAATTAATTTATTAATCGCATGGTCTGATTTCACACCACGAATCTTTTCAATCTCCAGTTTTGTTACCGGCTGTTTATAGGCCACAATAGAAAGCGTTTCCAACTGAACATCTGTCAGCACACATTTCTTTGGCTGTTTTGCAATCCGGATCAAATAGTCATATAAATCCGTCTTCGTACACATCTGAAAAGAATCTTCCAATTCAATAATGTGAATTCCTCTATTTTCCTTTTCATAATAGTCTATCATATGCCGCAGAATCATTCTCGTTTCATCCGGTGTTTGCCCGATTGCTGCTGCAATCTTATCAAGAGCAACCGAATCTCCCATTGCAAATAAAATTGCTTCCACTGCACTCTCTAATTTTGTGAGTTTCATTTTTTTATCCTTTTCTATATAATCTGAGATGTAATGATAATATCCGCAAAAGTTCCATCCTGTTCAATTAGAATCGTTCCCATCTTCATCGACTCCAAAATTGCCAAAAATGTGACAATCACATGCATCTTTGAACGCTGACGGCTTAATAGTTCTCGAAAACTAAAACATCTGTGAAATCTTGCATACTGTTCTACATATGCAAGTTTATCTGAAAGCGTCACTTCTTCCCGTTCTATTTTTCCAAATTTACTTCGGATCGGATCCATTTTATTTTCTTTTCGACGCATAATTTCTGTAAAAATTGCATTTAATTTTGCCAGTGTCAATCCTTCCAGAAGTTTATCCAGATCGATCGGCTCCTGATATTCCTGTACTTCTTCCGGAATTGTAGGCCCTTTAAACATTAATCTCTCACTGTCCAACTGTCGGTCTTTTAATTCATAAGACATGTATTTATACATCTTGTACTGCAGCAACTGCTCCACAAGCTCCTGTCTTGGATCTTCTTCTTCGCCTTCCTCATTCACTTCTTTCGGCAAAAGCATACGACATTTAATGTCCAAAAGTGTTGCTGCCATCAAAAGAAATTCGCTCATCACATTTAAGTCTTGTTCCTGCATTGACCGTATATATTCCATATACTGAT
>CAUCYJ010000187.1:0-4716 GCA_958446945.1 uncultured Lachnospiraceae bacterium
TTATAAAAAAGATGGAAATGCAGGGACAGGAGTTGGAAAGGAAAAATCCTTTTCCAGTACAGAAGAAGCGATAAGAATGGTTTCTTTTAATTGCAAAAATCGACAATTTTTTTTGGATATAACTTGACAGGATAGGGAAAGACAACTCTGATTAATCTTTTGATGAGGTTTTATGAATTGAATGGCGGTGCGATTACAGTAGATGGCGTTAATATATGTGACATGCCAAGAGAAGAACTGAGAGATCGATTTGGTATGGTTTTACAGGATACATGGCTTTTTGAAGGAACAATTGCAGATAATCTTGGGTATGCAGAAGAACATATGGACAGAAGCAAAATTATCGCATCAGCAAAATCAGCTTGCGCCCATAGCTTTATAAAAACGCTCCCGGGCGGATATGATATGATGCTGTCAAAAGGAGCAGAAAATATTTCACAAGGAGAACGACAGCTTCTGACGATTGCCAGAGCAATTGCATCGGATCCTGAAATTATGATTCTTGATGAAGCGACAAGTAATGTAGATACTCATACAGAGGTTCTGATTCAGCGAGCTATGGCAGAGCTTATGAAGGGACGTACCAGTTTTGTAATTGCACATCGGCTTTCGACAATTCGAGATGCAGATATGATTTTATACATGGAAGATGGAGATATAAAAGAAGTTGGAAATCATGATGAACTGATGGCAAAAGAGGGAAAATATGCAGCACTCTATAATAGTCAGTTTGCATAGTAAAAAATGAAAAATCACACTCCGGATGAAAGATTGACAGCATTTGTCAGGTGTGCTATAGTGCAAATTAGGCAAAAGAATTATAAGGGAGGAAAAGGACATGAAGGCATATGAGAGAATGTTGAAATACATTGTTGTGCGCACACCAAGTGACGGAGAGAGTGGAACAACACCAAGTTCAGCATGTCAGTTTGAGTTGGCAAAGATGCTCGTAGAAGAGCTAAAGGAATTGGGTGTGGAAAATGCTGCTGTGGATGAGCAGTGCTTTGTATACGGAATCATTCCGGCAACTCCGGGATATGAAGAGAAAACAAAGATCGGATTTATTGCCCATATGGATACAGTATCGGATTTCTGTGATCATGAAATTAAACCGGTACTGACAGAAAACTATAATGGAGAAGATCTCGTACTCGGGGATAGCGGTCGTGTACTCTCTGTAAAAGATTTTCCGCATCTTCCATCGCTGAAAGGAAGAACACTGATTACATCTGACGGAACAACTATTCTCGGTGTAGATGACAAGGCGGGAATTGCAGAGATTATGACTTTGATTGAACGTCTGAGAGATGAAGAAATTCCTCATGGTCAGATCAGTGTTGCATTTACACCGGATGAGGAAGTAGGAACAGGAGCTTCTCATTTTGATATTGAAAGATTTGGGGCAGAGTATGCATATACATTGGATGGAGATGGCGAAGGGGAAATCCAGTATGAGAACTTTAATGCCTGTGAAGCAACTTTTGAAGTAAATGGGTTTAATGTACATCCGGGTGGATCAAAAGATGTTATGATCAATGCAGTGCTTCTTGCGACACAGATTAATCAAATGCTTCCGGGATGTGAAACGCCTAGAGATACATCCGGTTATGAAGGATTTTATCATTTGTGCAGTTTGAGCGGTGATGTTGCCTATGCAAAGGCTCAGTATATTGTTCGCGATCATGATCTGAATTCTTTTGAAGCAAGAAAGAAGACACTGTGCCACATTGAAAAGATTATGAATGAAAAATGGGGAGAAGGAACTGTTAAATTAACAATTCGGGATGAATACCGCAATATGTCAAGTATCATTGCTGATTGTATGCATCTGATTGATAATGCAAGAGAAGCATGCAAAAATGCAAATGTGACAGAAGATATTTCCCCGATCCGCGGAGGTACTGACGGAAGCCAGTTATCTTACAGAGGACTTCCATGTCCGAATCTCGGAACAGGCGGACACGGTTATCACGGACCTTATGAACATGCGACAGTAGAAGGTATGGATAAAGCAACAGATATGATTGTAGAGCTTGTGAAGATTTACGCGAGATAGATTCTAATTGTAAGAATAAGATCAGTGTAACATATAATGATAAGAAGAAAAGGGCGGCAGGAATGAAAACTGTCGCCTTTTCTATGTTAAATTTATACGGAATAATATTGCCGCATGAGCTGTATAAACAAATTAGCTGCATGAGAAATATAACAGTTTTTATTTGTGACGATGTTCATTTCCCGAACTGCCAGTAAAGAGTCTATTTTATAGAATAAAACACGTTCATCGGGTTTCTGGATGATTCGGTCGCTGATAAAGGTAGCGCCAAGTCCTGCTTCTGCAAGAGTATAGAGAGTGGACATCTGGGAAGCTTCCATGAAGATATCCGGTGTGATTTCGGCTTCTGCAAAGAGACTGTCTGTCCGCTTGCGAAGGTCATAGCGGGATTTGAGCAGAACGAAGGGCACATGCTCAAATGCAGAGAGACAGATAGAGGGACAAGAACCGGTAAGATGGCGGCGGCGAAGGACATCATGTGCAGTCAGGGCATGATCAGCAAGTTGTTCATTAACAGAAAAAGTGGAAGGCACTGCGAGCAAAATAGGATCCTGAAAGGAAAAATGCTTTTTGTAAAAGGGCTCTTCCAGCGGGCGGCTGACAAAAGTCAGATCCAATTTGCGGTCTTTTAACATTTCTTTTAATTCATATGAGTCGGTTTCAATAATTTCCAATGTGACATCCGGGTATTGGCGATGATACTCTAACAGAATCGGAGGGAGGATGTAAGAAAGGAAGAAACTGGTGGCGCCGATTCGCACATGTCCTGTATTAAGTTTTGCAAGGTCTTCGATTTTGCGGTGCAGTTCGTCTTCTAATTGGCGAATCTGACGGATTTTTTCAATATAAATTTCTCCGGCGGGTGTAAGTTTGAGAGGCTTTTGACTTCTGTCAAAGAGAGGCATTCCAATCTTTTCTTCAGCTTTTTGAACCGCGATGCTAAGAGCCGGCTGTGTCAGATACAGAGCACGGGCTGCTTTTGAGAAACTGCCTTTTTCGTATACGGTATAGATATATTTTAATTCTTGTTCCATAGTCTTCTCTCCAGTGATTTTTATTGATGTGTTATAACAAGCTATTTTGATAAACCCTTCTTTATAAAAAATATTAATGATTATATTAATAATATATAATTGCATTTATATCTGCAAGCCTTTATTATTAAAATAAGGAACAAAATGTGATAATTTTGCGAAATAATATTTGAAAGGCGGAATTAAAATGGATTACGGAAAAGAATCTTTGAAAATGCATTATGATTTAAAAGGAAAAATTGAGATGGTGTCAAGAGCAGCA
This sequence comes from uncultured Lachnospiraceae bacterium, assembly GCA_958446945.1. Taxonomy (GTDB): domain Bacteria; phylum Bacillota; class Clostridia; order Lachnospirales; family Lachnospiraceae; genus UBA9414. The sequence continues at coordinate 3,353 of CAUCYJ010000187.1, forward strand.
GTGGATTCAAAAGAAGCGTTGAGCCTTGCATATACACCTGGTGTTGCAACACCTTGTCTGGAAATTCAGAAAGATATCAATAAAAGCTTTGAACTGACAAGAAGATGGAATACCGTTGCAGTCGTGACAGACGGAACTGCAGTTCTCGGACTTGGGGATATTGGCCCGGAAGCCGGAATGCCGGTTATGGAAGGAAAATGTGTTCTTTTTAAAGAATTCGGCGGCGTAGATGCAATTCCGCTTTGTGTAAGAAGTAAAGATGTGGATGAAATTGTGAATACGGTACGTCTTCTGGCAGGAAGTTTTGGTGGAGTAAACCTGGAAGATATTTCTGCACCGAGATGTTTTGAGATTGAGCAGAAATTAAAAGAATGCTGCGATATTCCGATTTTCCATGACGATCAGCATGGAACAGCGGTAATTACACTGGCAGGAGTGATCAATGCGCTGAAGCTTGTTGGAAAGAAATTGGAAGACGTGAAGATCGTTACATCAGGAGCCGGAGCAGCAGGAATTGCGATTATTAAGCTGTTAATGGCGATGGGACTGAAAAATGTTATTATGACAGACCGGATGGGTGCTATCTATAAGGGACGTGAGAATCTGAATGCAATCAAAGCAGAGATGGCAGAGATTACGAATTTTAATCAGGAGAAAGGAACTCTGGCAGAAGTAATCAAAGGAGCAGATGTATTTATCGGAGTTTCAGCACCGGGTACACTGACAGGAGATATGGTACGCACAATGGCAAAAGATCCGATTGTATTTGCATGTGCAAACCCAACACCGGAGATTTTCCCTGAGGAAGCGAAAGCAGCAGGTGCAGCAGTTGTTTCTACGGGACGATCTGACTTCCCGAATCAGGTAAACAATGTACTTTGTTTCCCGGGAATTTTCCGTGGTGCGCTTGATGTGAGAGCATCTGAGATTAATGATGAGATGAAGATCGCAGCGGCATATGCGATTGCAGGACTTGTTAGTGATGAAGAATTAAATGCAGATTATATCCTTCCAATGGCATTTGATAAGAGAGTAAAAGATGCCGTTGCAAAAGCAACAGCAGAGGCAGCAATCAAGAGCGGCGTGGCAAGAGTATAGAATAGATTAGAAAAATATAGCAGGGTGCAGAGAGCATTAGAATGCTTTTTCTGCACCTGTTTTTTATGGATTAAAAATTCTATGCAGATATGTAATGGTGACAAATATATCGGAAAACAAAAAAAGAAGTGCTACAACTGTAACACTTCTTTGTACGTGCGCTAGAGGATTCGAACCCCCGACCTTCTGGTCCGTAGCCAGACGCTCTATCCAGCTGAGCTAAGCACACATGGATGTTTGTTTGGTTGTGTCGCTCACAACACTGA
>CAUCYJ010000188.1:0-4712 GCA_958446945.1 uncultured Lachnospiraceae bacterium
ATTTCCCGGTTCAGGTTGCCGATATTCGTCTGGATACCACGCTTTTCCATCTGCCAGACAGCAGTCCCTTCATGGACAGTGGGGATAATATCAAGCCCCTGGTATATAGTTACTCCCAATAAATTCTTGCGCAGAACGACAAAATAATGCCATATATGGTATTAATGACAGCTGAGTCATTCCATTTTTACTTACAGAAAGTGCATACTGAATAATTGTCTCCCCATCTTTTATAATTAATTCCTTTGATTTTCTTACTATTGTATCTTTATATAAATCCATCATCATTACTCCTTCCAACATACGCTACATATAATTATAAAATACATTACTCTAAAATTCATCCGCTATATCGTACACATTCTCATATAAAAATCCGATCAACCTCCCCTTCTGGTTCAGCTGACCGGATTCCTATATCATACTTTACAAACTTCTATCAATTTCTCATTTCGAATAATATATCCTCATTTTTCGGCTGAAATATCGATTACATTTTGATATTTCAGCCGAAATACATTTCTATAAACTATATTCCATTCTAAATCGCACTCTGATTATCCAACCACTTCTCAAACTGCTCTCTCTTGATCATAATCCTGTTCCTGTTTCGCAGGATCCACTTCGCCCCTTCGTAATCCTTCACCATGCTTCTCATTTTCTTATATCCAATATGGAAATAAACCGCAGCTTCTTCCACTGTCAGCAGGTATCTCTCATAAAATGCAATACTTAATTTCTTATTCGCAGCCATAATTAGTCCTTTCTTTTTCAAAAGATTTCGCTCAGGTCAAAACCTGGCATAACTTATTCATATCTAGTTCTTTTGTCAAATCAGGACTCTCGAAATTCTTCCTTAGTGGTACGATTGTGGTACTCGCTGTGCAAATCTCGGCTTTTTCCGGCATATCATATGCAAATCACGGTCCATTTACAAAATGCCGTGGCAAATGAATAGTATTTTTATCATTATATTTTTCCTCCTGAAATGCCTCGTTTTGCCCTATTTTACGCACTTTTTCGGCATTTTTATTATTCTACACTATTATAAATAATGTAACCAAAATTGCAAAATGAGGCAAAATGATGCCTTGTGTAGTAGTCTTAAGTAGTCAAGTAGTAGTCAGTTAAGGGGGGGGCAGACTACTCCATATTTTAAACATTTTAACGATTGAAGAATAAGGGGGTTCAACTTTCAATGCTGCAATTCCTATCTCTTCGACAACTTGGAATTTAGCGAATTAAGTATTCCATCAATTGGGCAAGAAAGGGCGGTTCCTCCATAACGACATTAGAGAGGAGAATGATTGCCACTTTATCCTTAAAATTCAACCTTTGCCAATGTCTCAATCCTGGCAATCCTCCATCATGTCCAAACCAACCATTATCGAACTGCCATAAACCACATCCATAAGGATTTGGGTTAAAATTCAGACATTCCTTCCAACTGTTAACAGACAATATATCGGCATTTAGTATAGCCTTGCACCAAAGTCCTAAATCTGTTAGCGAAGAAACAACGCTGCTATCACCACTATCCATGGAAGGTCTGCCACAGGAAAAAATTATATCATCATGTTTGACATATCCACAAGCATCTGCGTCACGCCCATTCATGTGTGTATATTTCAACCCAAAGAGCATAAATATATCACTCATTACATCTGAAAAAGACTTGTTGGATACTATTTCCAAAATGTAACCAAGTAAAAAATAATTGGTATTGCTGTATCTGCCATCTGAGCCTGGCTTAAAATACAACGGTAATTCACCAATTAGGTCAAAGCATTCTGAAAGACTAACAGGGCGACATTCAGAAACAATGCATTTATTAAACTCGATAACATCAGTTGGTGCTATTCCGTGCTCTGATTCATATTTTTGGATTGCGTCAGGGATAATTCTATCACTGATATAATCGGGAATACCACTTGAATGATGTAACAGATGACAAATTGTAATATTCTTTCCTTGGGGATATTGAGGAAAGTACTGGTCGATTGTATCATCTAAAGAAAGTTTTCCCAGTTCTATCTGAAGGAAAATGGCTGCTGCGACAAATTGCTTAGACAGCGAAGCTAATGTAATTGTAGTATGTGATGTGAAGGGAGTGTTTGTGCTATGGTCAGCATTACCTTGACAATATTCAAAAACAACTTGACCGTCTTTAAGAACAAGCACTCCACCTTGAAAATCTCTTGGGATAATATTTTCAAATGATTTCATAAAGATTTCTCCATCAAATTCAAGTTTGTCATTTTCATTAGTTTATCATACGCAACTCTCAATTTCAATGGAAGATGTGTATAGGTATTCATCGTAACACCAATTTCCGAATGCCCCATCAAATACTGCAACGTCTTTGGATTCATCCCCGCTTTTGCCTGGTTGCTGCAGTAGGTATGCCTACATACATGAGGTGAAATCTTCGGCATAGTCTGTATCCCAAACCACACCATCCTCATCTTTTTTTTCATATCTAACAGCTATTGTATTACCATTTCGGTATTCTTCAATCGCAAGTGATAATCTTCCATCTTCAAATTTGATGTTTCTCTCGCCATTCCATTCAATACCAGAAATCACATTATCTGCGTGAGGACTACCTTGGTTCCATTTTATAACCAATTCTATAAATTTCTCTTTTGTCAATGAATCATTGATGGCTAACATTGTCGAAAATAATAACATTATGAGCACTCCTTTGTTCTTCTAATCATAATCATATGGAAATAATTCTCTTATTTAATCATCACATCCTACATTAACTCCCATTTTAACACATAATGCTGCTTTTCGCTATAAATCGCTACATAGCACTTCCAATTAGGTTTATTCCAAATAAGTTCCGCACTCCTCCTCACATCAAAAAAAACGTCCTACACTTACAGGACGTTCTCTCTCAAATTATTCACTTAATTCTCTTCTGTAGTAGTCTCCCCGTAGAACCCTTTTAACGATTCCCCTAGAGAGTTCACTTCTATATATATCCTCTTAACGATAACTGTTACACATTCCACTTTAATTCGCCCAAGAAGTAGTCTTTTGGTAGTTCCGTGGCACTATGACTGCCGTACTATACCCCGCTCTGCGCAACTTTGCTTCGCCGCTTTCGGTAGTCCCTCCCTCCTGCCGTGGCAAATGAATAATACTTTTATCTTGCTCATTTTATCTCCTCATATCTTCTCAAAGCCTTGTAAATACTGGCTTTCCAGCCTTTATACACATTTTTCTTAAACGGATTTTTTTTCATAAATTCTTGTATTTTCTCATGTTTTTTCGGGCATTTTGGTTATAAATGGGTTATTTTTCTTGTCGTGAAAGCCTTACGAAATAAGGCTTTCATGAGTTATTTGTGCATGTTTTTGGGTTACAAACCGGTTTTTATCCAGTTCTTTCTTTGCTTCTTTCAACCTGGCAAGTTCTTTCTTCGCATCGTCATAGCCGGTATGCGTATAAATATTAAGCGTCACAGATACATCTGAGTGTCCCATCAGATATTGCAGAGTTTTTGGATTCATTCCGGAATTTGCCATATTTGTACAATATGAATGCCTGCAGATATGAGGTGTAATATTTGGCATCTGTACTCGGTAAATGTCATTGTATGCTCTTCAAAGGAATCCCAAAGATCAGACCGAGGTCAATACATCCAGCCGGCGAGTTGCAAGACAAGTACTTATTTATCTGGAAAGTGCAGATAAAAATGCAAAACCACATGCTAAGGGAGATCTGCAGTATCGTCTTTTTTTATTCTTCTACCTTCCACTCTCTGGTATCAAAGATGTGAAGATGCAGTGCTTCTGAAATATATCCCAACAATTCGCAGCCTGCGATACAGTTTCCTTTTTTATCAAGAGACGGTCCGTAGATCCCGATTCCCATTTTCTTTTTTGATACGCTAAGCAGGCCGCCGCCGACTCCGCTCTTAGTCGGAATTCCTGTTCTTAACGCAAATTCACCTGATCCGTCATACATCCCGCAGGTGAGCATAATGGTCTGTACCATCCGTACAGTCTGAGATGAGATCAGACGTTTTCCGGTAGATAATTGCACTCCGTCATTTGCAAGCAAAAGACCGAACATTGCCAGATCTCTTGCATTTACCGACATGGAACACATCTTTGTATAAAAGGTAACACTCTCTTCTACATCGGTATCAATGATCTCCTTACTTTTTAAAAGATAGGCAATCGCCTTATTTCTTGCGCAAGTCGCCATCTCAGACTGAAATACAGCTTCGTCTACTGCAATCTCCGGATCTTCACATACGTCCTGCATATACTTCTGCATATCTTCGATGGAATAGTGGTTTACAAGCAGGCTCGCAACCGTGATTGCTCCAGAATTGATCATCGGATTAAAGGGCCGGTTACTTCGGTTATCCAGTTCTACCAGTGAGTTAAAAGCCTCCCCTGACGGCTCCACACCAACATGTTCAAACACAAACTCTGCTCCAAATGTTTCCAGTGCCAGACACAGTGCCATTACTTTGGAAATGGACTGTATCGTAAATCTGTCTTCTGTATTTCCGGTCTCAAATTGATTGCCGTCTATTGTATAAAGGCAGATCCCCAGTTTATTCTTATCTGCCTTGGCAAGCTCCGGAATATACGATGCAACACTTCCATACCGGATCACACCTTTTCCGATACGGATGGCATTTTCCAGTATTCTCATAACCTCTTCTGATTTCATCATATTCTCCTTTT
>CAUCYJ010000189.1:0-4709 GCA_958446945.1 uncultured Lachnospiraceae bacterium
AAATTTGTATTTTTTTGCTGCTTCAATGGCACGCAGGCAGAGAATTTCAGAGCTGTATTCTTCCTTGACAAGCATTGGCTGTACACCCCAGGCAAGACTTAACTGACGACAGACCTGTTCAGAAACACAGCAGCCGGCAATCAGACAGCCAGGACGGTACTTGGAGATCATTTTCGGTGTACGTCCTGTTACGGTAACCGTCAGAATTGCTTTTGCTTTCAGATCAAGTGCAGTCATACAGGTTGCATGAGAGATTGCAGTTGTTACGTCAGGATCTTCAATTCGTTTTGATTTACGGAAGTTTTCCGCATAATCAATGCTCTGCTCAATGCGGACAGCAATTTTTACCATTGTGCGAAGTGCTTCTACCGGATACATTCCGGCAGCAGTTTCGCCGGACAGCATGATAGCGCTTGTGCCCTGATAAATGGCATTTGCAACATCAGTTGTCTCAGCTCTTGTTGGACGTGGATGATTAATCATAGAATCCAACATCTGTGTTGCGGTAATAACCTGTTTTCCGGACTGATATACTTTCTTAATAATCTGCTGTTGGATGATTGGTACTTCCTCCAGTGGAATTTCAACACCCATATCACCTCGGGCAATCATAATTCCATCTGCCGCTGCAATAATCTCGTCGATGTTGTCAACACCTTGCTGATTTTCGATCTTGGCAATGATATTGATACCTTCTCCGCCGTGTTCTTTTAAAACTTTGCGGATTGCATTAACATCTTCTGCTGTACGGGTAAAGGAGGCAGCAATGAAGTCAAATCCTTCCTGAATACCGAATAATATATCATCAAAGTCTTTCTGACTGATAAAATCCATTGTTAAATGGGCGCCTGGAACATTGACACCTTTGCGGTTGGAGATTTTCCCGCTATTTTTGACGGTACAGATGATGTCCTGTCCTTTGAGCTGCGTAACTGTCATTTCAATGAGACCGTCATCGATCAAAATAGAATCTCCGACTTTCACATCTTTATAGAGGTCGTGATATGTGATGGAAACAATCTGTTCATTTCCAGGAATATCTTTTGTTGTCAGAGTAAATTCCTGACCTTCTTCCAGCTGGATGCTGTCATGCTCGAAGCAGCCGATGCGGATTTCAGGTCCTTTTGTATCAAGAAGCGCCGCGATCGGTTTATTATGTTTTTGGCGGAGCTGTTTTAATTGCTCCAGACGGCCTTTCTGTTCTTCGTGGGAGCCGTGGGAAAAATTGAATCGCGCTACGTTCATGCCTTCCAGGATCAGAGCTTCCAGAATGCCGTCTTTGTCAGTGGACGGACCAAGTGTGCAAATAATTTTTGTATTTCTCATATGCCATTCCTTTCTCTTACTATTACTATACTTATTATACGGCTGTTGCTGTGATACCGTATTGACGGAACAGCTTAACTGCTGTCTCGTCCCAGACGTGTTCCAGTGATTTATCGAGGGAAAACGTGTGCAGTGAAGTTCCGGTAATGCATTGGAGAGAAGTTCCGTCATAGCGGAAATTCAGATAGAGTCCTTGAATCTGCTCAGGCTGAAATGCGGGGGCGTTCTTCTCCAGGAGCTTTTCGATATTTGCGCGCGACAGTCCGAACACAAACTTAAAATTCAGCGGGGTACGTTTTCCTTTGATAAGCGAAAAACAATAGCCGCGAATATCTTTCCAGAATGAATAATCTGCATAAAGCCCGGCAGATAGATCATCACTGTCAAAAAACTCTTTGTGAAGATAACCGTCGATCTCGAATGTATTAAAGGTTGTAATCGTTCCGGAAATAAATTCAAAATGATCAAATGTTTCCCGGAGCAGCAAATGTGCCATACATTCTTTAATATCTGCAATTTCTAATGCAATCATGCTTTCTCCTCCTTATCAGGTTTTTATTATAGCAGAAAATATTTGTAAATGCACTAGCCGTTCATTATTTTTTCCTTTAGACAATATTATTTTCCAATAGAGAATTTCGATACCGTTATTAAAAAATCTGTGTTATGATGAGAAAAAACCACTTGAAGATATATTCGGAAAGGAGAAATATGTGATGAAAGTTGTAGTGGCAGTAGATTCCTTTAAGGGGAGTATGACATCAATGGAAGCTGCGAGAGCGGTTCGTGATGGCATTTTGGCGGCAGATCCGAAAACTTATATTGTAATAAAACCATTGGCAGATGGAGGAGAAGGTACAACAGATGCATTGATTGAAGGAATGCATGGCGAAAAGGTAAAAATAACAGTGACAGGACCATATGGAGAGAAAATAGATAGTTATTATGGATATCTTCCGGAGAAAAAAACAGCAGTCATAGAAATGGCTGCTGCAGCAGGGATTACGCTTTCTGATAAGAGAGAGCCGATGCAGGCTACAACTTACGGCGTAGGAGAAATGATTTCGGATGCCATTGATCGCGGATGTCGTAATATTATTATGGGAATTGGAGGAAGTGCGACAACAGACGGTGGGATTGGAATGATGAAAGCACTTGGTATTCAGTTTCTGGATGAGAATGGAAATGATGTGGGAGAAGGAGCTCAGGCGCTCTTTCGGGTGCGAAAGATTCAGACAGAGGGAGTTCATCCGCTTCTTTCAAAGGTGCGTTTTCAGATTGCCTGTGATGTAACAAATCCACTTTGTGGCTCACAAGGAGCTGTGTATGTATTTGGTCCGCAAAAAGGAGTGACAGAGGAGATAAAGGCGATGCTCGATGAAGCAATGAATCGGTATGCTGCTGTGGTTGAGAGTACGCTTGGAATCCGCTGTAGAGATATTCCGGGAGCAGGTGCAGCGGGAGGTTTGGGGTTTGCATGCCTGGCTTTTCTAAATGCAGTGCTTACGCCGGGAATTGATCTTGTTTTAAATGCAGTAGATCTGGAGTCGGAATTGTTGGATGCAGATATTGTTGTTACCGGAGAAGGAAGGCTTGATGAGCAGACAGCTATGGGAAAAGCACCGGTTGGCGTAGCCAAACGGGCTAAAAAGTATGGGGCCAAAGTCATTGCATTTGCAGGAAGTGTTACAGAAGGAGCGGGAGCATGCAATAAAGAGGGAATTGATGCTTTCTTCCCCATTGTACGAGGTATAACAACACTTGATGAGGCAATGAGTAAAGAAACGGCAATGGCAAATATGCGAGCAGCTTCAGAGCAGGTATTTCGTTTGTTCAGGGAAACATCGCGCACTATTCGTTGACTTTTTTTTCGTAAAACAGTATGATGATATCAGTATGGAAAAGGAGACGAATCATTATGAATAAAACAGAGATGACAAAAAATATGATGAATCTATTAGAAAAATCCACATCTGCATTTCACACAGTGAAAGCGTATGAAGAAGAACTTGCTGCGAATGGATTTCAGAAGTTGGAACTCCGTGATAAATGGAATTTGGAGCGCGGAGGAAAATACATTGTGAATCACCATGGAACAGCAGTTTTTGCGTTCACAGTTGGTAAGGATTTTGTGGCAGAAGATGGATTCCGTCTGGCGGCAGCACACGGAGATTTTCCGGGATTCCGTATCAAACCGAATCCGGATATGAAATCAGAAGGATATTTGATTTTGAATACAGAAGTGTACGGCGGAGTGAATCTGTCAAGCTGGATGGATCGTCCATTAAGCGTTGCAGGAAGAGTTGCGTTAAAGAGCGATGATATTTTCCATCCAACGATGCGCCTCATTGACTGTGAAGATCCGATTATGGTGATTCCGAACAGTGCAATTCATTTGTTAAGAGAACTCGGTGAAAAAGGTGCAGAGTTGAATAAACAGGTACATATGGCGCCGGTAATGGGAAGCTGCGCTGTCAGCGGAAAAGAAGGGGCAGAATTCGTTCAGTATCTTGCAGATAAGCTTGGAGTTGCTAAAGAAGAAATTCTGGAATACGAACTGAATATTTATAATCCGGAGAAAGGGTGCGAAGCAGGACTGAGTAAAGAATTGATTTCAGCTCCGAGATTGGATGATGTAAGTTCGGTTTTTGCAATTATGGAAGGAATGAAGGCAGCAGAAGCTAACAGCCGCGGCGTTCAGATGGGAATTGTATTTGACCATGAAGAGATCGGAAGCAATTCGAAACAGGGTGCAGCATCTACAGTACTTCCGACATTGCTTGAGAAGATTTACCTTTCTCTTGGTTATGAACGGGCAGATTATTTATCTGCAATCCAGGATAGTCTTCTTTGCTCTGTTGATGTGGCTCAGGGGGTACATCCAAATTACAAAGAGAAATACGATCCGACGAACCGTCCGATCTTAAATGGTGGTTTCTGTATTAAAGAAGCGAGCAAACAGTCCTACGCGACAGACAGTGAAGCCGTTGCAATTATGCAGCAGCTTTGTGATGCAAATAAAATTCCGTATCAGAAATGCGTCAACCGTTCTGATATGCCATCTGGCGGCACACTCGGTTCGATTGCATCTGCGGTACTTCCGGTTCGTACGATTGATATGGGAATTCCGCTTCTTTCTATGCATTCTTCCAGAGAATTGGCAGGCAAAGAGGACATTATCAGTCTTGCAGAATGTATGAAGGCATTTTTTACTGCATAATCTTGTGAGTGTTGGAGAAACTACATGCAGGAAGTACGATTGAATAAATTTTTGGCAGAGGCCGGCGTCTGTTCTAGGAGAGAGGCAGACCGACTGATTGCTGCCGGACAAGTAACAGTGGATGGAAAGCGTGCAGAAACCGGAATGAAAGTATTGCCGACAC
>CAUCYJ010000190.1:0-4697 GCA_958446945.1 uncultured Lachnospiraceae bacterium
ATGAAATTATTATGTACGCAGTCTGGATTCACAATGAAGGTCTCTATGACCGCCTGTGCAGCATAGATGGTCTTTCTCTGGTACGTCCACTTCCCGCCGTCGTATACGCTCTGTGGGACGCTGTAATAGGCACAGCCGTTAGAATCTGCCGCCTGTAACAGAATGTACTTATCATAAGATTTACGGACCATCCGCCCATAGTTGGAAATCCATGAATCTTTGCAGTACATGAGCTTTACAAAGACCTCATCGTCCGCCACTAAGGAAATCCCCGTGGATGATACATCAAGGATTCTTTCCGGACGAATCACCTTATACTTTCTATGAATCAGAAAATCCTTTTTGTCCGGAAGCGTAACCTTCTGCTGTCTCTCATCGTATGATTTCTGATACTTTTTCTCACATTCTTTACATTCGCTTCTATAATATCTATATCCATTCGATGATCCAAACCGGAACTGATCTACCGGAAGCTCTTTACCACACTTGCTACAAATTTTAGTTTTAATATCATTAAACATATTCCTCCTTTTTCTAAACCAGAAAGCAGCAGGACTTATTTGTCTCTTGCGCTGCCCTTGGTACGGACTATTTTTTACTTCCTGTCCGTTAGGAAATACCAGTTTCATCGGCATGTTTCTGCCGGATTTTTGCAAAAGAAAAACTCAGTACCGAAATGATACTGAGTCAAGTTACATGATGCAGAGCGTTACACCAGATTTGGTGGAACGGGACTGCTAATCTATATGATCCGTGTTACCGGATATTTTCATTATTATGCTGCGGGTGAATCGGAGAAGAGATCGTCCAAGTCAATATCTGAATCTTCCTGTGTTCCTCTATCTATATACCTAAAGAGAATTTTCTCTATGCTCAAGATATCATCCATGCATTCGAATCTATCATACGGGAATATCATCCTCCCAGTATACTTGTTCCGATAGTGTTTGCTGAAAATCATCTTTCGCGTTTTCTGCAACACTGTATTACATAGTTTCCTCGCATACGGTTCTGAATCTTCTTCAATGACTTCCATACTGTCTATGGAAATTGATCTGTAATACGACAGCAGTGGGTATGTTTCACCAATATAACACCTACGCCCTTCTGGAATGTTCGCATCTAAGTCATCAATACATTCGTTGCATATATTCACCGAATACTCATCGTTCATTATGGCAGACATCTTCTTCTCGTTGAACTCATCAACCAGTGCTTTACTTCCATATATAAGCAAGAGATTCTGTCTGCCGGACAACTTCTCACTCAGACCATGCTCCGCATTCATCTGATTACAGATCTTAGTCTCATTCTCCATGATTTCCTCATTCAGCTCTGTTGTGAAGAAATGTCCCATAGACCGTTTTCCCAACTGGTATGTAAAATAGTATCCGTCACTGTATTCGCAGAGATCTTTCTGCCACATGTAATTTAATGCCGTACAAAAGATCTTACCCATGATTGACTTGGCAGCAGAGACATACTCACAGAACAATCTCGTATTCCAAATTAAATTATTCCGGCAATACTCCTCTATGGTAGCTTGGTCTGAGTATAGAATCCTGCAAGGTCTTTCATTTAATAGATCCAACTGTTCGCACAGCCATTGTGTGATCGTGAAACAGCTTATATCTTCGTTCCAATAACTCATGAGGTATTTTATCATTGGTTCGATGTTCTTGATGTTGTTACTCGTTCTGGCATCATATTTTTGCTTTGGATTTTCATACACCATATCAATGACGATTGAATTTCCTTCCTTATGATACTGGAAATACCGTTCCCAGTCCTTCATCTGCAATTGTTTTGATTTTCCTGTCTTAACTGGCTCTTCCAGAAACTCGCAAAGAGCCTTGTAATTTTTAAATTTTTGTCCGTTGTTAATCTTCTTCATTTAATATTTTAATCCCTTCATTTAATGGTTATCTGCTTAGTTCGCGTTTCTCAGCCATTGAGTATATAATGGATTGCTTGCGTCTTTATCGAAGATCCATACCCAACGATCCGTAAATGTAATTTCTAATGGCTTCAAACCATTCTTGTAATAGAATCCTGCCTGTACCGGATTGATGATTTTAACGATTTTTCTTTCCATAAATGTTCGTCTCCTTTGTTTTCACATCATTTTACATATTGAGCGCTTGCCTTGCGGCAACCGAGTGTAACCGCTTACGCCCTCATTTACCATTCCCCCATTCACGCTTCAAAAGTTGTCACTTTCAGAACATGCATATTACGAAGTAATACTTAATATGTGCATTCTAAAGGTGACAACTTTTTGCATTCCTCAAAACGTGCATCTGTGGACTGTAATTTTAAAAGTAGTGAATGGGGTTACTCTGGATGCCCGTTAGGGCAGACAGCTCAAAATGTAACATCTTATGACAATTTTTATTTTGGAACATTGCATTGTTTAATGAGATCTCCTTGGAACAGGAAAGTTTATGTCTTACATTCTGTCCTGCAATCCTATCCTAAGTCTTAAAAGTCACATGAATTTGAGAGTTTTCCGCTGGTTCAGAACAATGCAGCACTGTTCTGGAACTGCTCAATACTATTCTTCTCTCTTTTGGTGGGAACTTTTTTGATTTTTCGTGCGGGAATAATTTGAGAATAGATGGGATGAGGTTTTCGCCATAGAGGGCGAATTGATCGTTCGCCCTGTATGACGAACGGAAGTGTGAGATATAGGGGAGGTTTTCGTCATTGAGGACGAAAACTCAAAGTGCTTCCGTCAACGTCCTCTTTGATGTAAGAAGTCCGGCTTCAGCCATTGCTTGATACTGTGCCTGTGCCGTTAGTGCTGCCGATCCATCCTCTGCTTTCTTTGCCGCAAGAACCTGTTGAATCTGTGCAGTAATCCTTGGGTTGAGAGGATTAGTGCTTGCTGCTCGGATGTGAGGTTCTTAAGGGCATTGGAGTATCCTTCAATTTTTACTGCATTGAATACTTCATCAGAAGAATTGGTGACATTCAACATGTCACGGATATGTTGGATTTTGGAGATGAGATCGTCCAGCGCAGATACATCCATCTTATTAAATACTAATAGTTGGCTTGCATTTAGCCCAGAAGTATTAAGATCTGTCTGGTTTAAACCTTTCAAAACTTTTTGTAAATTCGTAAAATCAGTCAAAAATGACGAAATTTTCTGTTTATGTAATTGAATGTAATTTACTTATTTGGTATAATAGTAAAATAAATTAGGAGGGATTTTATGAGAAATACAAATGTAGTTTTAGAGGGAAAATATAAAAATTTAAAAATTCTTGGCGGAAAAGAATTGTCCGTAGACAGCGAAGATTATATTGGTGGCTGCCCGTTGGATAAACAACGTATTGCTTCTTACACCCTCATCAACGAAAACAACAAAAGTCAGTATTCGTTCTGGAAGGGAGCATTAGGTGTGGCTTTGCTTGGCGGCGTTGGTGCTGTTGCCGGAATTGGTGGCAAAAAGACTTCTGAGTATCTGATCGCAGTAGAATGGAAAAACGGTGAGAAGTCTCTGATCTGTCTTGACGACAAGTTTTACAAGGTGTTTGTGCAGAGTATGTTTTAGAAAATTGGTATCGTGAATATGATGAACAAAATTTTATCTGGAGATGGGATGAATATACCACTCTCATCTAAAAACTCCGCCACGCTTTCGATATTTTTATTGTTCAAAATTTTAAACCAATCTATATATAACCTACTATTTTGATAGGTTTATCAGTAAACTATAATGCTCTCCATAGCAAACCTCAATATCTCCTTCTAACCCCACATTTTCCAGTGTTTTCTCCTCTTCTCACCTCTAAAATACCTTATCGGACACATTATCGAGAAATCCCTTGTTTTTCAAGCGTTTCCCCCACTTTTATCATTTAAAATTGCATTGTTCAATTTGTGATATTTTTGTAATGTTTTGAACACAAACCCAATTTACAGGCATTTGCCCGGTATATGACTAATAATTATATTATCGTTGTATACAATAAGTATATATTATACTTTGTAGTTATACCTTTTTCTTCTTCCTCTTACTCCTTCCGCTCTCCGGCACTTCAATAACATTCACATTCTTCGCATTGTAATCGCTCCGATCCGTCACAAACGTCTTGAAATGCACATAGTACCCTCTGTCGATCTGTTCCCCATACAAGTTCGATGCATGGATAAAATATGTATTACCGTCCTCGCCGCTAATGAATCCATATCCCTTGTCATCATAATATCTTGTCACTGTTCCAAACATAGAACTCCTTCCTTCGTCTGACATGAGATGTGTTACGTGTAGATCCCTCTCTGAGCTTCTGTGCGTCCCGTAAGAAGGCTTTCACATCTCTCATGCAGACTTTGTCGTTGTAATTTTAGGCATTAAAATAAGCCCTCTATCCACCGAGATTTTTTACTGGAAAACCAATAAAAACTCAATGAATAAAGGACTTATTTAGATGTCCAAAGGTACTCTCTGGTGTACGTTTTGGAGTAAGTTTTGCCGATTTTGGCGTAAATTTACGTTTGGCGTAAGATTTTTGGCGTAAGCTGCTTATTTATTACCGTCAATTTTGAACCCTTTTTTGAGCTTAAAAAGTCCGCAAACCCGCATATTTCCTATGGAAAATGCCATTTATGTTTCTGGAGTAAGCTTCATTTTAGATATTTGCAGAAGCAGTAGAAGGTGTTACCCAGACAGGGGGAAATGCAGGTGTTCT
>CAUCYJ010000191.1:0-4696 GCA_958446945.1 uncultured Lachnospiraceae bacterium
ACTTGTATCGTTTGTTTTAACACTTCCTGTTTCACCGGTAGGTGATTTTATTGTAAGCACTTTAAAAGCATATTCATTTGGATTGGTAGGTCTTCCACTTCTTGCATTTGCAGGAATTGCAGTTGGAGAACAGCTAGAAGTATTTAAAAAATTAAGTTGGAAAATAGTTATTATTTCGTTTGTTGTTATGGCATCAACTTATTTTGGATCAGCAGCAATCTCTAATATTGTTTTAGCATTAAACGGTATGATTTAAGACATATGACAAACGATTAGAAGGAAAGGCAGGTTGATAATTATGGAATCAATTGAAAGAATTAAACAGGACATTGTTACATTTGCAGAAGAAAAAAAGGAAGAATTTGAACAAACCAGTTCTTATATTTTTGCACATCCGGAACTGGCATTCCATGAATACAAATCACAGGCAGCGCTTTGTGATCTGCTTGAAAAATATGGATTTAAGGTAACAAAAGGTGTTGGAAGTCTTGAAACAGCATTTGAAGCAGTATACGATTCTGGAAAGCCGGGGAAAACAGTAGCCTTAATGGGAGAATATGATTGTTTGCCGGAGATTGGTCATGGATGTGGTCATAATCTGATTGGTACATCTGCAGCAGGCGGGGGTATTGTCTTAAAAGAAATCATGGAGAAGTATGATATTGGCGGTGTCCTGAAAGTGCTTGGAACTCCTGCAGAAGAAAAGGGCAGTGGAAAAGCCATTATGGTTCGAGAAGGAGTTTTTAAAGGAATTGATGCAGCATTATTAATGCATCCGATGGATTCTTCTGTTCCGGATGATATTTCTTTCGCATCTGTTGCAATTGAATTTACATTTCATGGAAAACCGGCTCATGCGGCAGCCTGTCCATGGAAGGGAGCAAATGCTTTAAGTGGGGTACAGCTGATGTTCCATGCAGTTGATATGATGCGCCTTCATATGAAAGATTACAGCCGTGTTCATGGAATTATTACAGAAGGCGGTGTAGCACATAATACTGTCACAGATGAAGCGAAAGCAGTGTTTAATATTCGTGCATTAGAGTATGATTATATGATGGAACTCGTAGAAATGATTCGCAACTGTGCAAAAGGCGCGGCAATTGCAACTGGTACGACAGTGGAAGAAAAGCAGTTGGATGAAATTGTGAAGGATGTGCGAAACAATAAGAAGCTAGTTCAATATGTTCGCAGCAATATGGAATTTATCGGAGAAGAGTATATTGAACGTGATCTTACACAAGGAATTGGATCAACTGATGTAGGAAATGTCACACATGAAATTCCTGCAATTCAGTTCTATGTAAAACTGAAAGAGAATGTAGGAACACATACAAAGGAATTTGCTGTAGCAGCTGGTGGAGAAGAAGGAAAGAGAAATCTTCATACGTCTGTGCAGTTGCTGGCGATGAGTGCCTGTGATGTGCTGTTAGAGAAAGAAGATTAGGGAACGCCCTAATTCAATAAAACTATAAATGTATGAAAAGTCGGCTAAAAACAAAGTTTTTGACCGGCTTTTTTGACTGTGCTGGCTTTTAAGAAAGCTTTCTATACAAGAGAAGTTTTCTGATGTATAATAATGCTATTGATAGTTTTGACAAATAAGTATAATCTTTGCATTTACGGAAAGGTGAAGGAATGATGCAGAAAGATAAAGAACAATATAATGTAAAACAGATACAGCCATTTCTTGCAGAAGGAGCAGAAGAACATTTTTTTCAGATTATGCAGGGCTATAACCGGATGATGGCGTATTATCGCTGTGCAATTATGGAAGTGGAAACAAAATTTAATGTATTAAATGAGGAGTTTTCACTGCAGCATGACCGGAATCCGATCAGCGGGATTAAAAGCAGATTAAAAAGCCTGCCAAGTATTCGTGAGAAGATGGATCGCAAAGGATTAGAATTTAATTTGCAGAATGTAGAGAAGGAACTAAACGATGTTGCAGGTGTGAGAGTGATTTGTTCCTTTGTTGAAGACGTATATTTGCTGGCGGACGCCTTATTAAAGCAAGATGATATTACATTACTTGAAAAAAAGGATTATATTGCGCATCCAAAAGAAAATGGATATAGAAGTCTCCACTTGATCGTGACGGTACCGATTTTTCTGGAACACGAAAAGAGAATTATGAAAGTAGAAATTCAGCTTCGGACAATTGCAATGGATTTCTGGGCAAGTTTGGAGCATCAGATCTGTTATAAAAAAGACTTTGAATTTACTGAGACAATGGCAAAAGAGCTCTATGAATGCGCCCAATTGAGTGCTGATCTGGATACGAGAATGGATAATCTTCGCAGCCAGGTAGATTTACAGAAATAAAATGGTATTATTTTAGAAAAAACTGTTAGTTTGTGCTTTACAATATCGAGTATCGATAATATACTATAAGTAGAAATATCGATACTCGATAAAAGGAGGTGCATTATATGAGAAATGCAAGAAAGAGAGTTTGGAAATGGTTTTCCTACCGAGAATGTGATGCTATGAAAGAATATCTTGAGCAGATGGCAGAGAAAGGCTGGTATTTAAAGGAACTTGGCGCTTGGATGGTTTTTGAACAGGGAATTCCGGGGAAATTGAGATATGCGGTTCATGTGTTCGCAAAAGGCAGTGAATATGACAGGAAACCGGAGGAAACTACAGAAGAGCTAATTGAATGTTGTGAAGCGGCAGGCTGGAAGTTTGTCTGTAATTACGGAAAGTTCTGTGTCTTCTGTACAAATGATGATTCGGCAGTAGAACTTGAGACAGATGAGGAAATTCGTTTTTCTGTGATTCGGAAAGAAGAATCAAGGAAAATCTGGTTTTACTTTTTCTGCTTTACTTTTTTCTTTATAATTACTCTGCGGCAGATTTTTTTGGACAATAATCTATTGTTTAATAATGAGATGGTTTTGGAAATGGGAGTGTTGTTCCTTATGTTTCTTAATGGAAGTATTGATCTTTTAGAAGGAAAAATATGGGAACTCAATACAAAGAAATATTTACAAATGGGAGAGCCGGTTCATTACAGCAGGTATCCGCTCTGGCTTCGAAGCATAGATTATATTTGTTTTTTGATATGCATATTGTACTTTATTGTGCAGGCATTATGGTATGACAATGCGATTGGATTCGTTGGATTTTTTGTCTGGTTCTGCACTACATTTATAATAATTAGCGTTATTAACAGGCTTCAGCCTTCAAGGGAAAGTCATCGATTGTTTGTATGGTCATCTATTTTTTGGGGACCACTTTTATATGTAGTATTTTCATTTGCACTTCAATCTATAGATATTATTTCAAAAAATGAGGAAGTTATACCTGAAAAATTCCCGCTTGCAATTTCAGATCTTTCGGATGAAACTGATAAAGAAGAGGTTTTGTATGGTGAATATCATTCGGGATGGTTTGGCAGTAAACTTTACTGTGCGCTTGGTGAAGAAGACGATGTGTATACAACTCTTCATTATGAAGTAATTGAAAGCAGGTTTTCATGGGTACTGGATCATCAGTGGCAGAAGGAGTATGATGAAAGTGTTTATGAAGAAACAGATGAACAGATATGGGGAGCAGAACAGGCTGAAAAGCGTAAAACGTATGGTGCGGATATGTATTTGATTCGTTATCCTGACTGTATTTTAGTTTTTCAATTTGATGGGGAAATTACACCGCAGGTAATTGAGAAAACAAGGGAGAAATTGAAAATAAATTAGGCGGTGAGATTTATGGCAAGGGAACAGTTTCAGACGTTAACAGAACCGATGTATTATATATTACTTGCTCTGACACGCGAATGCTGCGGAGTAGATATTATGGCTAGAGTATTCGAGATTTCTCATGGGAGAGTGCAGGTTGGACCGGGTACTTTATATGCAATGCTGGCGAAATTTGAAGAAAATGAGATGATTCGGTTGACATCAGAAGAAAAAAGGAGAAAATATTATATGATAACTGCAAAAGGATTTGATCTGCTCCGTGAAGAATATGAGCGGTTAAAAACTCTTGTAGAAGATGGGAGGAATTATTTATGAAAATAACCTGGATTGGACATTCCTGTTTTAAAATTGAGGAAAATGGGTTTACCGTTGTATTTGATCCATATGAGGATGATACAGTACCGGGGTTGAATCCGGTAAGGGAACGGGCAAATCTTGTTCTCTGTACGCATGAGCACAGCGATCATAACTATCGTGCAGGTGTTGTAATTGAAAAGAACGATGAAAATCCATTTGTGATTCGTGAGATAGAAACTTATCATGATGAAGTACAGGGAGCGAAACGTGGAACAAATCACATCTATATTTTAGACGATGGCAAAACAAAAATCGCTCATTTGGGAGATATTGGCTGTGATTTGACTTCAGAGCAAAAGGAACAATTAAAAGATTTAGATGTGCTCTTTGTTCCGGTAGGTGGATTTTATACGATCAATGGAACACAGGCGGCAGCGCTTGTGAAAGAATTGAAGCCACATCTGACGATTCCGATGCATTTCCGGAATGATGAGAAAGGCTTTGGATACCAGGAGATATCAATGCTTGGAGAATTTCTCATGAACACAGATTGTAAAACTACGTTTGAAAATGACAGCATTGAACTGGTACCGGATAATGAGCAAGAGATTATTGTTATGATGCCTGCAAATACAAAAATTTAAGAATTCTGGTCTTGGATATGATAGAATAAGGCACTGGAGAAAAGAAGGAAT
>CAUCYJ010000192.1:0-4687 GCA_958446945.1 uncultured Lachnospiraceae bacterium
TGATATTATTTTACCATAGATTTATGTTAGATGTGTGAAAAAATCATTTCAAACCTTCCTTATATTTTCTTCAGAATTTTATAAGGTTTTTTAGAAAAGCTTTACAATGCCGACATAAATTACTCATAAATTTCTATTATACTAACAATATCAGATTAA
Organism: uncultured Lachnospiraceae bacterium; assembly: GCA_958446945.1. Taxonomy (GTDB): domain Bacteria; phylum Bacillota; class Clostridia; order Lachnospirales; family Lachnospiraceae; genus UBA9414. Next base: position 160 of record CAUCYJ010000192.1, read on the forward strand.
TGAAGACGGCAGTTGCGTTGATTCCGTTCATCCAACTGCCGGACTTCGACTAACTCAGTCAATTGACTTTAAGTTTACATAGATTTTTCTTCATTCCTTTACAAAACCCCCGAAAGGCATGTCACAACGACAAACTTTCGGGGGTTTTTGTATTCTGAAGCGTTGTTACCGTTTCCGGATATTTCAACAATACCAAAAAGGTGCTGTCAATTGAGATGTCACCTCAACTGACAGCACCTTTTTCTTGCCCCAAAATTCTGAAAATCCCAGAATCCTATTAATGGACCTGAGGGGAATCGAACCCCTGTCCGAAAGCTCTTCCATTGCAGCTTCTTCCAATCACAGTCGCTATACTTTCATTCCCTCCATAAACCGCCCAACGACAGGCTGTTCACTTCAGTAGCTTCATAAAATCTTCTGCCGCCGCAAAGCTTTGGTAGCAGAGTGCCTCACCTGGATGAAGCCGGTTACTTAAGCGGTGAGTGACTTAAGGCCGACTGCTGCCGCAATTAGGCAGCGTACGCTAAATTATCTTCTGCGTTTAATTTTAAAGTTTGCGGATGATAACGCAGTTCCGCACTGCGGATGGCTACTCCAACTTCTAAACCCCCGTCGAAACCAGTACAAGCCCTGGTACGCAGAGTACATATATAGTATATCCGATTCCAATTAAAATAACAAGTAAATTTTAACCAAAATTGCGTACTTTGAATTCTCGTTCTGCTTCTCGCTTTTGGTCCTTCTTCGCAATATCATCCCGCTTATCATAAAGCTTCTTACCACGGGCAAGACCGATCTCCACTTTTACAAGGCTTCCCTTTAAATATACTTTCAGCGGAATCACGGCAATTCCTTTCTCCTTCATCTTACCCAGCATTTTCAAAATCTCATTTTTATGAAGGAGCAGTTTTCTTGTCCGCAGCGGATCTTTGTTGAAAATATTTCCCTTTTCATAAGGACTGATGTGCATACTGTAAATAAACATTTCCCCATTCTCAATCCGAATGAAAGCTTCCTTAATGCTGCACTGGCCCATGCGGAGTGATTTCACTTCCGTACCGTGGAGTGCGATTCCCGCTTCATATGTGTCTAAAATAAAATAATCGTGATACGCTTTTTTATTATTTGCGATCAGCTTCGTCCCCTGTCCTTTTGCCATGCTGTTCCTCCACTATCTTAAAATCAATTGTTCTTGCAAGATCATCCGTTCCAAGTACCTGAACCTTCACAGTCTCTCCAAGACGATACGCCTTTTTCAGATGCTCTCCAACCATTTCATAGGTATCTTCCCGATAATCATAATGATCATCTGTCATATTAACTACATGCACAAGTCCTTCCACTGTATTGCCAAGTTCCACATACAATCCCCATTTTGTGACACCCGAAATAACGCCTTCAAATACTTCTCCAACATGCTGTTTCATATATTCAACTTTTTTCAGCTTTACAGTCTCTCGCTCTGCTTCGTCAGCTCTTCGCTCAAGCTCGCTGCACTTTTGTGTCACTTCCGGCAGAATACTCTCATAGTGTTCCTGTCTTTTCGCATCCATTCGTCCCCGTAGCGTTTCTTTAATAATCCGATGAATCTGAAGATCCGGATACCGTCTGATCGGAGATGTAAAATGACAGTAATAGGACGCTGCCAATCCGAAATGTCCTGTATTTTCCGGTGTATATCTTGCCCGCTTCATTGAACGAAGCGCCAACCGGCTAATCAAGTCTTCCTCTGGTGTTCCCTCTGCCTTTGCAAGCAGTTTCTGAATTTCCTTTGGGTGAACCTCTTTATTAGAAATATGCAGAGAATGTCCGAAATTATTAACAAATGTGGCAAATTTCTTAATCTTATCTTCATCCGGCACATCGTGGGTACGATAAACAAAAGGAATTTCCTGCCAGAAGAAATCTTCTGCCACCGTTTCATTGGCGATCAGCATGAAGTCTTCGATAATCTTTGTCGCCACATTTCTATCATAAGGACGCAATTCCAGCGGAACTCCATTTTCATCCAAAATCATTTTCGTTTCCGGAAAATCAAAATCAATAGAACCTCTCTTCTTTCGCTTTGCTCTCAAAATCGAAGCCAGATCGCGCATCCTTTCAAACATCGGGATCAGCTCCTGATAACGCTCACATTCTGCCTCATCCTGCTCTTCCAGTATCTTCTTAACACTTGTGTAAGACATACGTTCATCTACCCGTATCACTGTCTCCGTGATCTTATGATCCGTTACATTTCCTTTCCGGTCAATCCACATAATACAGCTCAGAGCCAATCGGTCTTCTCCTGCATTGAGAGAGCAGATGCCATTGGACAGTATGTGCGGCAGCATCGGAATCACCCGGTCTGCCAGATACACGCTTGTTCCGCGTTTCAGCGCTTCCCAGTCAAGCGCACTGTTCTCCTGCACATAATTTGTCACATCTGCAATGTGAACACCAAGACGATATCTTTCTCCATCTTCCTCGATCGAAATTGCATCGTCTAGATCTTTGGCGTCCTCACCATCGATCGTAACCATTTGCCACTGCCGAAGATCCATCCTGCCCGCCATATCCTGCGTGCTGACAGGAGATGAAACACGCTCTGCCTGGTTCAGCACCTTTTCCGGAAATTCTGTTGGCAGATCGTAGGTTCTGATAATCGACATAATATCCACTCCCGGATCATTGACATGTCCCAAAATCTCCACGATCTTTCCTTCCGGTTTCTTATCTTTTGAACCGTAAGATGTAATCTCTGCCACGACCTTATGCCCTGTCACCGCGCCCTTAGACCGCTCCAGCGGAATAAAAATGTCTTTCTGGAACTTCTGATTATCCGGAAGTACAAAACCAAAGTTCTTGCTGCGTTGGAAATATCCTACAACTTTCGTCACACCACGCTCCAGTATCTTCACGATCTTTCCTTCTTTTCGCTTTCCATCCGGTTTTTTTATAATGACAACTTCCACACGGTCTCCGTCAAAAGCGCCTCCAAGATCATCTTCTCCGATGAAAATATCTTCTTCCTCATTTTCAATCGTCACAAATCCAAATCCTCTCGCATTGGCCTGAAAGTACCCGATCAGCTTATTTGCCTCTCCTTTCATATACTTTCCAGTCTGCGTCACATGGATCTTCCCTTCAGCTTCCAAGCTTTCCAGCACCTCTTTCAGATCTCCCCTTGCCTCTTTCGGAACTTGCAGGAGCATGGCAATCTCCTTAAACTTCATCGGTACATAAAACTCATCACAAATAAAATCATAAATCAGCTTTTTACGTTTTTCAAATGTATTTCGCATACTTCACTTCCTTTCTCCGTCTGCTTTTGCATCTCATTTTTGAAATGATACTGCAAAAGAATTCTAATACAATATACAAAGAAACACCCTATTTCTAAAAATAGAGTGTTCCATCATCAATCTGTTTCCATTCTCAATTATGCAAATACTTTTAAGTTCAATACTGCTGCAAGAACTAAAAATAAAATTGCCAAAAACTTTGTAGACTTTACAAGGGCTCCTTCCATAGAACGTCCCTTATTCTGTCCCCAGTATGTATCTGCTCCTCCGGCAATTGTCCCAAGGCCTGCTGACTTGCCTTCCTGCAGTAACACGATGATTGTCAATGCGATACAGTCTATTACAAATAAAATAGTTAATACAATTTTTAAAATTTCCATATTCTATACACCTCCTACGGTAAAACCACTAATATATGATACCATAGTTTTTCTCCACTGTCAAGACTTAATTACACACTGTGGAATCCTTTTCCAATAATCTGACTCGTATTGGAAATGAGAATAAATGCATGCGGCTCCTGAATCTTAATATAGTTTCTAAGTTTCACTGCTTCCATACGATTCATAACAGTAAATATAATGTATTTATTGCTTCCGGAAAATGCTCCTTTTGCCTCACAGACTGTCGCACTCCGATTCAGTTCATGCGTAATATAATCGCAGATTGGCTGCGGATCGTCACAGACAACAGTAAAATACTTATGTAGATTTAAACTCTCGATAAAACTGTCTACCATAAAAGAACGGATAGACAGACCAAGCAGTGAATACAATCCAGTCTTTACATCAAATACGAAAAAGGCTGCCAGCGTTACAACTACATCTGAGATCATAAGCGCCTGACCAATATCTACACTGGTATACTTCTTTAAAATCATGGCAACAATATCTGTTCCCCCACTTGTCGCACCTACATTAAACAAAAGTGCACTAGCCAAAGCCGGCACAGCTACTGCAAACAGTAGTTCCATCATTGGCTGATCTGTCAGAGGTGCGTCCATAGGTATGTAGCGCTCCAACGCATCCAATGCAAATGATAGTAGCACACTGCAGTACGTTGTCATAATTCCAAGCTCTTTGCCAAGAAAAATAAAGCCGAGTAACAATAGCACCATATTTGCAATAAACGTAAAATTAGATGCACTCATTACTCCTGTTTTTGCAATCACTACTGAAAGACCTGTAATTCCTCCAAACGTAAAATTATTCGGAAATTTGAAAAAATACACCCCTACAGCCATC
>CAUCYJ010000193.1:0-4645 GCA_958446945.1 uncultured Lachnospiraceae bacterium
ACACAGGAAATCCGTGTCGGAAAGAAGACAGTACAGAAGGTGGAGAAAAGAATCCTTTTAATTGTGAACAAACCGGTGGGGATTGTATGCACCGAGGAGAAGCGGGAGAAGAATAATATTATTAAGTTTCTTAACTATCCTTCACGAATTACTTATGCAGGAAGACTTGATAAAGATTCGGAAGGGCTGCTTCTGATGACGAATGACGGCGATATTATTAATAAAATGATGCGTGCCGGAAACCGACATGAAAAAGAATACATTGTGACTGTGGACAAACCGGTAACAGCAGCATTTCTCCGGGCAATGTCAGAGGGAGTAAAAATACTTGATACGGTGACAAGACCATGCAAAACAGAGCAGTTGAGCAAATACCGTTTTCGCATTATTCTGACGCAGGGATTGAATCGTCAGATTCGAAGAATGTGTGAGGCATTGGGATTCGAAGTAAAGAAATTGCAGAGGATCCGCGTAATGAATCTGACACTGGGAGAGCTAAAGCCAGGAGCTTATCGCGAAGTAACTGCTGAGGAAGAAGCGGAATTGATGAAGCTTTTGGCAGACTCGAAGAATGAAACTGTGATTGACGAAGCAGCAATCCGGGAACGAGAACAAATTCAAAGAATGTTAAGACAGCAGCAGAGAGGAAAGTATGGAAGATAAGAGACAAAGAATGTTGGAGCTGGTGGAGCTTCTGAACAGAGCCGGGAAAGCTTACTACCAGGGTGCAGAAGAGATTATGAGCAACCAGAGATATGATCAGCTCTACGATGAATTGTTAGGATTAGAAGAAGAACTTGGGATTACGGTATCCAACAGTCCGACTGTAAATGTCGGATATGAAGTACTGAGCGAACTTCCAAAAGAACGTCATGATTCGCCGATGCTTTCTCTTGACAAGACGAAAGAGGTGGAAAAACTTCGGGAATTTCTCGGAGATCAGAAGGCGTTGATTTCCTGGAAAATGGATGGGCTGACTATCGTTCTCACTTATCGGGACGGAAAGCTTTTTAAGGCAGTTACAAGAGGAAATGGTGAAGTTGGCGAAGTCATTACGAATAATGCGAGAGTATTTAAGAATATTCCGCTTCAGATTGCCTTTCAGGGAGAGCTTGTACTCAGAGGAGAGGCCGTCATTGGTTATCATGACTTCCAGAAGATTAATGAAGAAATTGAAGATGTGGATGCCCGCTATAAAAATCCGAGAAACTTGTGCAGTGGAAGCGTACGTCAGCTGAACAATGAGATTACAGCGAAGCGAAATGTAAGATTTTTTGCATTTACACTTGTGAAAGCAGACGGGGAAACTTTTGAAAATTCCAGAAAGAAACAGATGGAATGGTTAGAGCAGCAGGGCTTTGAAACGGTGGAGTACCACGAGGTTACTGCCGGGACGATTGAAGAAGAAGTGAGCTGGTTTGAACAGCAGATTTCCCACAATGATTATCCTTCAGATGGACTGGTACTTGTATATGACGATATTGCTTACGGTCAGTCACTCGGGAGAACGGCAAAATTTCCAAGAGATTCCTTTGCATTTAAGTGGGCGGATGAACTGAAGGAAACGAAATTGCTTGAGATTGAATGGAGTCCTTCGAGAACAGGACTCATTAATCCGGTAGCAATCTTTGAACCGGTGGAACTGGAAGGAACAACGGTAAGCCGTGCCAGTGTGCATAATATCAGTATTATGGAAGAACTGGAGCTTGGAATCGGGGATCAGATCCAAGTATATAAGGCGAATATGATTATCCCACAGATTGCAGAGAATCTGACAAGAAGCGGGGTAAAAGACATTCCGAAAGTATGTCCGGTCTGCAGGGGAGAAACAGAGATCCGAAAGTTAGGAGAGGCAAAAACACTTTACTGTACGAATCCGGATTGCCAGGTAAAACATATGAAGTCGTTTGCACTTTTTGTAAGCAGAGATGCACTGAATATTGAAGGACTCTCAGAAGCTACGTTGGAGAAATTCATTGCGAGAGGATTTATTCGCAACTATGCAGATCTGTTCCATTTGGACCAATTTCGTGAGGAAATACAGGCAATGGAAGGATTTGGGGAAAAATCTTATCAGCGTCTCATTGAAAGTGCAGAGAAAGCGAGAAAGACAACTCTTGCAAAAGTAATCTACAGTCTGGGGATTGCAAATGTAGGTCTGGCAAATGCAAAGGTCATCTGCCGTGCATTTGAGGAAGATCCGGAGAAGATTATCTGTGCAGACGCAGAGGCACTTGCCGCTATAGATGGAATCGGAAGTGTTATTGCAGGAAGTTTTTGCGATTATTTTTCATCAGAGATCCATGTGGAAAATTTCCGGAATCTGTTGAAAGAAGTATCTCTTACGAAGGAAAATGTGGATCAGTCCGAGCAGATTTTTGCGGGAATGAATTTTGTTGTGACCGGAAGCGTTCATCACTTTGCGAATCGAAATGAGGTGAAAGAGGTCATCGAAAAGAGAGGCGGAAAGGTAACAGGATCGGTCACTTCCAAAACAAATTATCTGATCAATAATGATACACAATCTTCTTCATCAAAAAATAAAAAAGCAAAAGAACTTGGAATCCCGGTAATTTCAGAAGAAGAGTTTCTGGAATTACTCGGAGAAAACAATTAGAATAAAAGCATTCAATAGTATAACAGGAGGTAAATGATATGGCAGCATTACATTTTACAAAAGAAAACTTTCAGCAGGAAGTAATGGAAGAAAAAGGGCTTGTTTTAGTTGACTTTTGGGCGCCGTGGTGCGGACCTTGCCAGATGTTCGGCCCGATCGTAGATGAGGCGGCGGATAAATTTGCCGGCAAAGTTAAAATTGGCAAAGTAAATGTGGATGAGGATAAAGAACTGGCAAAACAGTTTCGTGTGTTCAGTATTCCGACCGTGATACTTGTAAAAGATGGAGAGAAAGTACACCAGAGTGCAGGGGCAATGCAGCCGGCGGAACTGGAAGCGCTTTTGAATGAACATTTGGCTTAATAGATAAATGAGAGGAATAGAATTCCCGGCTCGCACTGGATGCGCGCCGGGAGTTTTGTTTGGATCGTATGTTATGATAACTATGCGGGAACAGGCAGTTTATAAAATATTCACTTTACGGAAAAGAAAGCCCCATGTATAATGAAAGCATACATAAGAAGGGTAGGTTATAGAAATGTCAGATAATGTATATACAGATGAAATAGAGGAAGTCACGACAGAGAGTACGGAAGGGAATTCTTCAGATGAGAAGGAGACAAAGGAGTACGAGAAGTTTTGTGCACTCTGTCACCGTCCGGAAAGTGTGGCAGGAAAGATGATTGAATTGCCAACGAAGATGTATGTCTGCCAGGACTGTATGCAAAAAGGGTTTGACATGATGAATAAGGGCGGATTTGATTACAGCCAGTTAATGAATATGCCTGGAGTACAGATCCTGAATATGTCTGATTTTGAAAATATGATGCCGAAGCAACAGCAGATAAAGAAAAAACAGCCGGATGAGAAGCGAGAACCTGTATTTGATATTCACAATATTCCGGCTCCGCATAAGATCAAAGCACAGCTTGATGAGTATGTAGTTGGACAGGAATATGCAAAGAAAGCGATTTCTGTTGCAGTATATAACCATTATAAGCGTGTAGCGTTGGATCCAACAGATGAGATAGAGATTGAGAAATCTAATATGTTGATGATCGGACCGACAGGAAGCGGTAAAACATACCTTGTAAAGACACTTGCAAGACTTCTGGATGTTCCGCTTGCAATTACGGATGCTACTTCACTTACAGAAGCGGGGTATATCGGTGATGATATTGAAAGTGTAGTATCGAAGTTATTGGCAGCTGCGGATAATGATGTGGATCGTGCAGAACAGGGAATTATTTTTATTGATGAGATTGATAAGATTGCAAAGAAGCGTAATACAAGTCAGAGAGATGTAAGCGGAGAATCTGTGCAGCAGGGAATGTTGAAGCTTCTGGAAGGAGCGGAGGTAGAAGTTCCTGTTGGAGCGAACAGTAAGAATGCAATGGTGCCTCTGACTACGATTAATACAAAGAATATTTTATTTATCTGTGGCGGTGCATTTCCGGATCTTGAGCAAATCATCAAAGAACGTCTGATGAAGAAATCCTCCATTGGATTTATTGCAGATTTGAAAGATAAATATGACAATGAGAAGGATCTGATTTCAAAGGTTGAGGTGGAAGATCTTCGCAGTTTTGGAATGATTCCGGAATTTCTTGGTCGTCTCCCAATTGTATTCACGCTAAAAGGTCTTGACGAGGATATGCTTGTAAAGATTTTGAGAGAACCAAAGAATGCAATTTTGAAACAGTATCAGAAATTACTGGAATTGGATGAAGTAAAACTTACATTCGAAGATGAGGCGCTTCATGCGATTGCACAGAAGGCGATGAAGAAAGATACAGGAGCCCGTGCGCTGCGTGCCATTATTGAAGAATTTATGTTGGATATTATGTATGAAATTCCGAAAGATGATAGTATCGGAGAAGTTACGATTACAAAAGCTTATATCGAAGGAACTGGAGGACCAATCATTACACTGCGTGGTCAGGACAGACTGACCTGCCATTAGGAAGGAGAAGGAAGTATGAAATTTAGTTGGGATGACGTGGAACAGTTAGGAAAAAGAGTTGCAGAT
>CAUCYJ010000194.1:0-4639 GCA_958446945.1 uncultured Lachnospiraceae bacterium
GTCCCAACTGGCTGTTGGGTACTGAAACCCTACACTTATATATTAGGAGGAGGTTTTCAATATGAAAACATGGACAAAGAAGTTCCAGAAAATGTTAACACTGATACTTGCCATCTGCCTCGTTACCGGCTACATGGGATTCTCAAATGTGCAGGCAGCTACCGGAAAGTCAGGTACAACCTACTATGATACCTGCATAAATGGAAAAAAAGGCGGAACAATAACAACCAATGGCACAAAATACTATATGTCAGGCACAAGAAAGGCTATATGTAAGGGGAACACTCTGACAATGTATGCGTCATTTAATACTTCCAAAAACGGAATATTAAACAGCCAAAACAAAAAAGCATATATAAAATACGGAAAACATACATTTAAACTTACTTCCAAGACCAAATACTATTTTTCCGGAGGTGAAGCTCTCAACGATTATTGCTCAAAATCCGCTTTCATGTCTACCATGAGAAGCATGAATGGATTAGGTCTGCGCATTAAGGTAACCAATGGAAAAGTTGTTGAGATGTCTTTCAATTCATGATACCACAAAAGCCGCAAAGCTGGAAATTCCCACTTTACGGCTTTTGTTTAACTTGTCATTATTTTTTCCGAAACCATTCTTTTTTCTCTGTTCTCGCAACCCCTCCCTGAGAAGATTTTCATCTCATCAGGCACTTTTCATAAGTCAGGCGAATATTTGTAATATTAAAGCAGGAGACTCACTTCATTGATAAAATTTTACTCTGCCTGATCAATATTATCAACCCTACAGCCCGCTAATACAACCATTCCAGGATTAGAAAAACAGGAAATCACTGCCAGACAAATGAAAAATATATAATATCCCGGTATTTTGTAGTTCATAAGTATTGCTGCCATAGTTTTCACCTCGCTTATGTACAATCTTCTTTGATAATTGACGAACTACTGAGAATATGCTTTAATGGATTTAGCATAAATACTTCAGGAGAACAAACATAGTTCTCAACTATGCTTCTACACCAACGATACATGTATCATATCTCACAGAAAGAAATGGGGGAACACAAATGGGACTTATAGCTATCAGCAGCATGGTATTCTTGGGCGGTATGTATCTGATGATCGCATTCGCATGGTGGCTTCTGCAGATCATTGCCAACTGGAGAATCTTTACCAAAGCAGGGGAGGCCGGATGGAAAAGTATTATTCCAATATATGGCGATTATATTTCTTATAAAATCGCATGGCAACCTGCATATTTCTGGCTGACATTGGTTCTTGGAATCGTATCTTCCTGCTTACAGGGAACTCTTGAAACAAACGACAGTTTAATGATCTCCATGATCATCGTACTGATCAAAATCATACTTGCCATAATCAGCATTATGTACAGTGTTAAGCTTGCAAGAGCCTTCGGCAGAGGCACAGGATTCGCCATTGGCCTTATTTTCTTACAGCCAATCTTCATGCTGATCCTTGGCTTCGGCGATGACAGATATTATGGGGCAGATAAATAAGTATATATTAAATGGAAAATCCCCGGAACTTACGTTCCGAGGATTTTTACATATATACAGATTACAGTTTATTATAGAATTCTGTTGTCAAAATATTCTTTTACCGTTTCACAGCAAAAATCAGAATTGTCAGTCCACTGGAGCAGACAGATAACTTGCCAGACAATATCCAGATGAACCTTGATAATACACAGAAATAAATCCGTTTCCGGCATCTCCGAATGTAGCAACGGCTGTTCCCAACGGAATCTGACAAATTTCAGCAGCATTTACATCTGGATTTGTACGAAGAGTAATACTCTCATTACAGTTAATTACATATCTGGTATGTGGAATAGGTGCTCCTTCCGTCGGTTCCTGATATCTGGTGACCTGCGTCAGTGCAATCCATCCGTATGTACCATTATAATTTGTATAGCCCCATGAATTTCCATTGGAAGCCACTGCTTCCTGAGTTACAGTCAGAACTGTTCCGTTTGGAATCATGTCTGGAAGAACTTTGTCATACTCCACTCCTGCGCCACAGCGCATGTTTACACCGCCATCAGGAGCTGTTACTTCTACATCATAAGAATTTCCATGGGTTGGAATATCTCCCGGTGCAAGTAGTGCTATCTTATTAGCAAATTCTGTATAGTTTTCATTTGCATTAAGCTCCCTTGATTCTAGCAATGTTTGCACAATATCTTTTCCACTCTTTGTAATTCGTGTTATCTCCTGATATCCTTGATATCCATACAAAAAATACATTCCATTTCCATCTGGGGCTGTATAAAATAGTCCCTGTCTGCCTACATTTCCAATATAGCTCACATATTTTCCATCTTCCAATGTATAAATATCATTTACCCAATCAGCAAGGCAGGTGCCATGTGATATAAGCAACTCTCTTATTCCGTCCTGATCAATATCATATAAAGCCACGGAAATGCTAAAATCTCCGGAAATGGCTCCTGCATCTGCTATTACATTTTCGTATGCTGCGTACTCTGTCATATCTTTGTAATTCGTTGGATTTGATGCCATTACCTCGACATTTTGTCCTAATATTGAACTGGTTGTAATCAACAAACTGGCAACAATTGATATTTTAACTAAATTTCTATTCTTTTTCATAGCTATACCCCACTTTCACTCGTATACAATTCTGTTATTTACATCAAATTCATTACATTTTCAAGATGATCTGTAGTTCCATCACTTTCCCTTCTATTTGTTATCTTTTCTACACCCAAAACAGCATTAATATATCCATGTTTACATCTTATACTCTTTATTATACTTTTTCTTTTTCAAATACTCAATCATTAATCACCATTGAATAACTAATTGTTTTTTCTTTCGTTACTGTTCAGACCCAATGTCATTAACTTAAGCAATTTGCTAATACTGCATTGATGAAAATATCAGCAGAAGGATTTGATTATGATAAAAAAGGGGATATTGAGGGATTAAGATACAATGTTTTACTGAAATTTGGGTATAACAAAAAGACAAAATCAATATTTAATATTGAAATTTGTCTAAAGATGAAATATAGTAATATATGAGTTAATGCTAATGTCTATAACAAAAACTCATCGGAAGTTTAAACCTATGCTGGCGGGCAAAGGTTCTTCCAGGTCTGATCGGCTCAATATTTCGAGCGATCAGACCTTTTACATTTATCTTTGTTATCCCATCGTGAATCCTTAAAAAATCCCTGCATGTTTTAAGCGCGGATGAATAATTCGCCTGATATTCATAAGCACGATCTTCCCGATCAATAGTTACATTTATGATTATGCTGGAACTGAAATTATATAGAATAACTCTTGCCCATACTTCCTGCACAATATAATCATATTTTTTTGAGTGAAACGTTTTCAGACACAGGGAATATTTTAAATCTCGGAAAGAGTTTTCCTCCTGCCATCTCAGATGATAAAGAGCTTTGAAATCTTCAGCTTTAAACTCTTCTTCTGGAAGATTCGTAGCAATGTTTTCATAAGAGTCATCATCAAGCTGTATGCGTAACAAATGTAAAGCAAGGTCATATTCCGTTCTTTGATCATTGAGATAATCCATCGGAGCATTCTGATAAATGTATCGGTATGAAGAGAATAGTTCAGGTCTGGAATATTTGCTTACAGCTTTAGACCTCGTCAGTATAAGAGAGATATCTTCATCAAAAGCTGGCAGGGTATCAACCGGATATCCCATCATTCCGGAAGCTCTTTTATCGTTACATCGGATAAGGAAGTACTGCCCCTTTTCAATCACATGGGCAAAGTTGTTGTAAGAAGTATAACCTCTGTCCCCAAAGAAAATGACTTTGTAGTGTTCAGGGATATCTGCAGAATCAACCATGGAACAAAAAGCAGAATACTCATTTCGCTTTCGGGCAGGCTGGACTAAAATATCAGTAAAACGCTTATCAAGTAAAGAAAACATAGCATTGATATGGATCTGATATGGATCTGGTTAAATCCTCTGGTAGATTTACCATTTGGTTCAAAATAGGTATCCTTATCTTCAGGGTTAAGGAAAATATCACAGGAAGAACCATCGCAGGCCCAGAATTCATATTTACCGTTATATAGTTTTTTAGGAAGTTTCCTGTTAAAAGCAAGAAGAAGATTCCGAAAAGCATCTTCCCTGATCTTTTTACGCTGTCTGTAAAAAGCCGCTTTGGAAGGTGCATCGATAGTACGTCCGAAAAAACGGTACAGTTCTTCCCTGATACAGTCAGCTTCCATAGTCAGAAACATCAGCATATAATCTTTAAAACCAAGTTTTCTGTTTCTGATAAAATCAACTCCGGGTTTGACAGCATATTTTTCCGGTGTTTTGGAAAGATCATTGATAGCAGCAAGTAAAATAGCTTTGATAGAATCTGAATAGTTCATAAATAAATACTCCTTTGATTAAGTAATTAAAAATAACAGTGCCTAATCAAAGGGCGTTATTACTGATTGATCAGTAATAACGCCGCATATTGAGGAGTATTTGTCAAGTAATATTTTAGGAAATATCAAGCAGGTATCAGAGAGAGCATTGCCCGTTTAACAAGCAACAATCTCTTAAGTTAATGACATTGCCTTTGAACAGTAACAAAAATATCGTACAGGGCTTTCTAATATATAATGTGTTTGCTGAAT
>CAUCYJ010000195.1:0-4631 GCA_958446945.1 uncultured Lachnospiraceae bacterium
GAAAACCCACAGGTATTCCTTGATACAAATATCATCGGAACTTCTGTTCTCATGGATGCATGCCGCAAATATGGTATCCAGAGATATCATCAGGTAAGTACTGATGAAGTTTACGGAGACCTTCCGCTGGATCGCCCAGATCTGTTCTTCACAGAAGAAACACCAATCCACACAAGTTCGCCTTACAGCTCTTCAAAGGCTGCTGCAGATTTACTTGTACTTGCTTACTACAGAACATACGGACTGCCTGTAACAATTTCCCGTTGTTCTAATAACTACGGACCGTATCACTTCCCGGAAAAGCTTATTCCGCTTATGATCGCTAATGCATTGAACGACAAACCGCTTCCGGTTTACGGCGAAGGTCTTAACGTTCGTGACTGGCTCTATGTAGAAGACCATTGTAAAGCAATCGACCTTATCATCCACAAAGGACGTGTTGGCGAAGTCTACAATGTAGGCGGACACAACGAAATGAAAAATATCGATATCGTTAAGATTATCTGCAAAGCCCTCGGAAAACCGGAAAGCCTGATCACATATGTAACAGACCGTAAAGGTCATGATATGCGTTATGCTATCGATCCGACAAAGATCCATAACGAACTCGGATGGCTTCCGGAAACAAAATTCGAAGATGGTATTCAGAAAACAATCCAGTGGTATCTGGACAACAAAGAATGGTGGGAAACAATTATTTCCGGAGAATACCAGAACTATTATGAAGAAATGTACGGAAACAGATAGATTTTATGAAACAGCCTGAAATTCTGTACGAAGATAATCAGATTCTGGTCTGCCACAAGCCGGCCGGGATCCCTACCCAGACAGCCCGCGCTTCCAGCCCGGATCTTGTCAGTATGTTAAAAAATGAAATCTGCCGGACATCCGGTGTGCGAAAACCACCTTATCTGGCAGTAATCCATCGGCTTGATCAGCCGGTAGAAGGACTGCTTGTATTTGCAAAAACGCAAAAGGCTGCTTCCGCGCTGTCAGCCCAGCTTCAAAGAGATGATTTTTCCAAAGATTATCTGGCGCTTCTGTCAGGTCAATTTGCTCCGGACAACTGCTCCGGCGGAACACTTACCAATTATCTGATCAAAGACGGAAAAACCAACACGTCAAGAGTTGTTTCCGCTTCAGAGCCCGGCGCTAAGAAATCTATCCTTCACTACGAGATCCTTGAACAGCGCAAGAATTGTACACTTGTCTCTATTCATCTGGAAACAGGACGGCATCATCAGATTCGTGTGCAGACTTCCGCTACCGGACATCCTATCGTTGGAGACCGCAAATACGGAGTCGGGACAGACATTACTTCCGACAGGGGAACTTCATCCTCTTCCTTTCGTTTCCCGGCTCTCTGTGCATATCATCTTGCTTTTCGGCACCCGGGTACCGGAAAACCTATGGAATTTAAAATCCGCCCCGAATGGCTCTAGCCATCCGGAGCGGATTTCTCTTTTTCTTTTATTTCTTTTATAATTTGTGTTCTTTCAGCCATCCACTTGCATGTCCTGCAATTTCACGAATACAGCCGTCTTCCACCGGTGATGCAAGTCCTGCTCCCTCTACTAATCCGAGGAAAGTATCTGTTCCGCCGCGTTTTACAAACATTTTGTATTTTTCCCATGCCTGTTTCCAGTCTTTCTCGATTTCAAGCCAGAACTGAAGTGCAACCGTCTGAGCCAGGCAGTAATCAATGTAGTAAAACGGTGTTGCATAAATATGATTCTGTCTCTGCCATCCGGCTCCTCTTCCGTAGAACGGCATATTCTCCAGATCCAGATACGGACGGTACATTTTCTCCAATTTTAACCATGCTTCATTTCTCTCCTGCGGTGTCATTTCCGGATGCTCATATACTACTTCCTGGAAATGATCTACAAGACAGCCATACGGAATAAAGTCTAACGTACCTTCCAGATGAGATAATTCATACTTCTTTGTCTGATGTTTGAAGAAAAGTTCATACCACGGTGTTGCAAAGAATTCCATTGACATGGAATGTGTCTCAGCTGCTTCCATAGACGGAAGATGCAGATCCAGAAGCTTAATATTCTTTTCTGCCATATATGCCGCAAATGCATGTCCCGCCTCATGTGTCAGAACATCCACATCACCGGCTGTTCCATTGAAGTTTGAGAAGATAAACGGACATCCGTAGCCCGGAATATCACAGCAGTATCCACCGGTTGCCTTGCCTGGTTTTGCCACAACATCAAACAGCTCTTTATCAAACATCATCTTAATAAAATCTGCTGTTTCCGGTGACATTTCCGTATACATTCTGCGTCCGGCTTCCATGATTTCATCATATGTTCCTTGCGGCGTCGCATTACCGTCCGGAAACCGGAAGGAATCATCATAGATTTTTAAATCTTCCACGCCGATTCGCTCTGCCTGATTCTTCTTAATCTCACATACAATCGGAACAAGATCTCTTACTACCTGCTCACGGAAAGAAGCAATTGCTTCCGGTGCGTAGCAGTTTCTCTGACGACGCACATAACCAAGTTCTACAAAGTTTTTCATACCAAGACGATGTGCCTGTTCAGTGCGGTTCTTTACCAGTTTATCAAAGATTTCATCAAGCTCTTCCTGATGTTCATCAAAAAAGCTTCCGGATGCCTCATATGCAGCCTTACGAACTTCTCTGTCCTGACTCTGCATGAATGGTCCCAACTGTGACAAATTGTATGTTCCTCCCCGGAATTCAATCTGTGCACCTGCAAGAAGTGACTGATACTGTGTCTGTAATGTACTCTCTTCCTGAAGTAATTCTGTAATTTCCGGTGAGAAACCTTTCATCGCAAGTTCCAGATTCAGGAACATAACTTTTCCAAGCTTTTCTTCCAGCTCGCTGCGGAACGGAGATTCCAGAAGCGCCTGATTATACTTTTGAAATTCCTCTTCCAGCATCGGGGAAATATGATCATTATATTCACGTTCTTTTGCATAGAACTCATCTTTTGTATTGATTGTATAACGGATATACACAAGAGAATCTGCTGTGGAAATTTCTTTCATCACATCATTCATTCTGTAGATTTCTTCAATCTGTGCGTCTGCACTGGATGCATTTTTCACAGCTTCTGTAATCTCTCCAATTTTTTTCTTTGTCTCTTCCAGATCAATTCTTTTGTATTCAAACTCACTGAATTTCATATCCTATACCCTCCATTAGCGGAAAAAGAAGAGTGCAACAACGAAAATCACACCGGCTACAATTGCAAGCACCGGCCAGAGCGCCCAGAATGCTCCCAATACCATCGCCAGATAATCATTCTTCTCCAGCGGGACATCCTGGATTTCTTCTTTGAAGCGGTTAAACTTCTCATCCGCATCTTCTAACATTCTTGCTCTCTTACTGTTCTTTCCAAAAAATAACATTGTACTCTTCCTTTCCTGAATTTATTCCTGTTCTTTCTTTTCCAGCGGGAAATGACATGCAACAAAATGATTCGGTTCCAGTTCCCTGAGTTCCGGTGTCACATGTTTGCAGATTTCCTGGCAATATTTACATCTTGTATGGAACTTACAGCCCTCCGGCGGATGCACCGGGCTAGGGATATCTCCCTCAAGCGGCACAATTTCTTTCTTATGGTCCGGATCTGTTGTCGGGATCGCTGACAGAAGCGCCTCTGTGTACGGATGCATCGGATGGTCAAACATTCCCTGTGAAGATGCAAGCTCTACAATATTTCCAAGATACATAACGCCAATTCTGTCGCTGATATATTTGACAACGCTCAGTCCGTGAGAAATAAAGAGATAGGCTAGATTATCTTTCTCGCCAAGATCTTTTAACAGGTTGACAATCTGTGACTGAATCGATACGTCAAGCGCAGATACTGCCTCATCACAGACAACAAAGCGTGGTTTCAGCGCAAGGGCGCGGGCAATACCGATACGCTGTCTCTGCCCTCCTGAGAACTGATGCGGATATCTGTGAATCATGTACGGCGCCAAACCACATTCTTCCATAATATTCATGACATAATCCTGCATCTTCTCATCATTTTTTGTAAAAAATCCATGTGCCAGAAGACCTTCTCCGATGATCTGTCCGACTGTCATTCTCGGATTCAGAGAGGAATACGGATCCTGGAAAATCATCTGCATATCTTTTCTCAGAATACGCATTTCTTTTGTTTTCAGTCTTGCAAGATCAACGCCCTCATCCCGGAAGTCTTCATATTCCTGAAATGCCTTCTCAGAACTGTGCTTACTTCTGAGCGCGTTTAGCTTCTCCTCTGCGTCGCTTAGTTCCTTTTCTTTGACTTTGATTTCTTTACTTTTATCTTTTCCCTCTGTTTTATCTTCTTCTCTCAGATCTCTGAGTTCTTTTGCAATCTTGAATTTGTTCAGAATCAGCGGTTCTGCTTCCTGCATCGTATCCAGCGCGTAGAATCCTCCAATGATCTGCACTACATTCAGAAATTCTCTATTGCATTCTTTTCGGATATTTTCACACGCTTCCTGTTTGCGGAATTTCTCAGCCCCATCCGGCATCTTCTCATATTCTGCCTGAAGTGTCTCTACCTTCTGTTCCAGCTCATTGATCTTTTTCTTCCTTGCTCCGATATTTTTTACCGTTTCGCTTACATAATCCGGAGCCATTTCTGTCA
>CAUCYJ010000196.1:0-4622 GCA_958446945.1 uncultured Lachnospiraceae bacterium
AAAGAATGCCTGAGAAATCGGATACAGACATGCTGATACTGCAAGTGTATCAAAATACGGCGTTGGAGCTGCACAGTGGTAAACAACTGTGTAATCATCCGGTGTCTCAATTCCAACCATTTCTTTGAATTTTTCTTTATCTAATGCTAATGCTTCTTCAGCTGAAAGTCCCGCTGTATATTCACGGTATTCTTTCGCACCTTTAATTGTTGCAATTGGCATAGATGCATTGTTACCTGCATCGTTCTTGTGAGAGTTCAGGATCCACTCAAGCGCTGTTACAAAGTCATCAGCGATCATGTCAGCCTTCTCATTTCCCTGCTGGTCTACCCATTTCACATCGTCTCTTAATTTGAATGTCCATGTAAGACCTGCGTCTTCTGTACCCCATTCTGTTGCGATACCGGCAATGAGCTTACCTTTTTCATCTGTTTCAAGAAGACCTTCATTCGTATTACAAAGTACGTTCAAGTCATTTGCCATCTCTGTGTTCAGAATAAATACGTTCTCCATCTCACGGCTAGGAACCTCAAAAGTTACAAGATCCTTGATTTCTTCCGCTGCTCCGTCTTTTCCTTTGTCAGATCCGCCTTTCTTGCCGCTTCCACAGCCAACAGCTGATACTGCCAGTGCAGCTGCAAGTACAACTGCAAGCCATTTTGCTCTTTTTTTCATAACCTCTTCCTCCTTTTTATTAAGGTATGTGATAAAATCTGTAAAAAGTACAGTTTTTATCTAGACTACAGTACAAGAAAAATGTATCTTTATGCATCAATTATGAAACTTTAATCATTATAAGGCTGTTTTTCATAAGATTGTGCATTTTTTTATTTTTCCGCGTAATGTAAGTGTTATTAGTTTATCATTTTACATATAACTCGTCAATATTTTTTTGTATCTTATTTTGATTTTGTATTATTATCTGTCTATTTGTTTCAATTCTTTCGTTTTATTCTAAGAATTTTTTCAAATCATGAATAAATTATCGCAGAAAATCTCAGTTATAGAACGTACGTTTTTAATTTTAGTCTACTATTTGCAATTTTATCAGTACCCCTTCCATAAAATCATATTTTGAATTTTCAAAGTTTAAATCCTGCATTTTCATTTTTTGTCTCAATTTGTTTTATCCATTAAAAAAGAAAGAGTTCAATATTGAACTCCTTCTTTTTCACTCTACCAGGAACCGCCTCCGCCTCCGCCGAATCCTCCGCCGGAGAATCCGCCTCCGGAAGAACTCGTTCCCTGAGTCGTACTCATATTTTTATAAACTTCGCCCATAGCATCATCCATACACCGTGTCATGGAATGTACCATATACATTGGCATATAGGTATCGTAATAACCGCCATACCACCATTCCGGTTCCGGAACTGCCAATGTTTCAAACTTCTTTGCCCATGTATCTGTCAAACCAAACACATATGCGAAAGGCAGTACCCGATAAAAATAGGACGGATTTTCTTCCACCAGACGTTCCAGACGATCCAGTTCTGCCTTTTCAATAAATGTTCTCAGACCAAGCAGTCTCCCACTCATTTCTAATTTGTAGGCAGTTGGACAAAGTGTTGCAGAAGCCAGAAACATTGTGATCGTATTCGCCAAAATCACAATCACTGCATATACTGGGAACAATCCATAAAGCAGTTCATAAATCATGTACACGAATGCGAAAACGATCCATATAGCTGCACATATTCTTGTGACTCCTTGTTTCACAAATGCTTTGTTTCTTTGACGCAGAATCAGAAGAAGAAAAAAGACAATTTCCAGAATTAAGATTGCTGCCATACGAATACTGGAACCAATTCCAAGAAATGCTTCTGCACCTCCAACTCCAAACGCAAGCAGGATTCCTGCCGCAATTCCGCACACAATACTAACAGTGGTAACATTCTTATCTTCCAGTTTGCGTTCTCCAAAGAAATAAGAAGCCAGTGCTGCTTTCGCACTCGGAAGGCGATTCGCCAAACGTTTTCCCGCCTCTTTCATCGTGGCAGTTGCACTTTTCCCAAACAGACCTTTGTAAAACACGCGGATATGCTCCGGTGTATCCATTGGCAGATCTTTCATTTTATGAAAAATGATCTTCGAATTTTTCTTACCCTTTTGAATTTCTTCAATCGTAAGATACCCTTTGTCTGCCAACCAGAAAATCAACGACAAAATATCTTTGTCATCTGCACTGCCGTCAATAATATAACCTACTTCTGCACTGCTCATTCCTTCCGGCGGATAGAATTCTATTGTCTCTACAACTTTTTGTCTGCCACGTTTTGTGATAAAACGAAATACTGTAAAACACATCAGCATAATACTTAGAAAAGACGCTATCACTGCAGGAATTACATTTTCCTTTCTTTCCCCGACAAAATATCCTTCCGGCAGTCTTGTAAATACAGTCAGACTTTCATGAGCTTTTAGCGCTTCTACCGTTCCATCAATTCTATTTTCACTTACGTCCCAGACAGCACGTTGCGTATCTTTGCTCTCAAATGCTCCGGCATAAATTTCTGCACCGGAGAGATCTGCATCCTTTTCAAATGTTACATGAAACTCCGTATAATCAATTCCGGTATCCCACCCATTTCCAATCAGATTATAAAATAATTCATCATATTCGCTGATTCTGTCATCACCCATATCAAGCACATAAGTAATCTCGTATTCAGCCGGACCGATTATCGTTTCATCTTCATCTCCGATAATAATTCTCTTCGCACCATCTTCATTTTCTATCTCGTATGGCGCACCTTTTACCTTTATCTCTTCCACTTTTACCCGGTAATAGAACTTCTTCATCTTTCCATCTACTTCCCGGTTTACTTTCAGCGATAATGGGATATCTCGGTAAATCCCATGTCGCGGCTCGTGAAATTGCACAGAAATCTCTTCTTTGATCTCAATGACCGCATCTTCCCTCACATTGGCATCTATCAGAAAATTCTTAATCTCATATCCGGCGGCCGATGCTTTTGCCTCTGTTCCTCCGAAAACTACAAGAAGTACAAACGCTGTCAACCACAGTAATCCCTGTTTGATTTTGTTTTTCATAGGCGTTTCTCCTAAAAAGTAACATCTGACATTTCCAGTTCTTCTTCATGCGCTTCGAACATTTCTCTCTTTTCAAACCCGAACATCCCTGCAATAAGATTCGTTGGCACAGTCATTGTCAGCGCATTGTATTCTCTCACAACAGCATTATAGTATTTTCGTGACTGGGCAATATCTTCTTCTGACGTTTTAAGCTGACTCATCAGTTCCCGATAATTTTCATTCGCTTTTAAATCCGGATACCCTTCTGCAAGAGCAGAAATCTGATGAAGCGCGCCGGAAATCTGCTGTTCTTCTCTTAGCATCTCTCCCATCGTCAGAGCCGATGCACCTGCATTTCTTGCTGCAATCACCTTCTCCAGTGTCCCCGCTTCATAAGCTGTATAGCTTTTCACTGCTTCCACAAGGTTCGGAATCAAGTCCGAGCGCTTCTTCATATAAACATCCATTGTGGAAAATGCTTCATCACAGCTGATTCTTGCCTTTACAAGCCGATTATACATTCCTGCAAAAACTGCACCGATAATGACAATTGTCATAACGATAAACAGCAGCACAATGATGAACACCTTCATAGTCATTCCTCCCATCCGATTATTTTTTACGCTTCTATGCTACAGTAATTCTTTTCAGATCTTCCACCCAAAGAGCTGCACATGCATCGCTTGGCATCTTCAGATCTCCTCTCGGAGAAAGCCCTACTTCATTTACCTTCGGTCCGTCCGGCATACAGGAACGCTTAAATTGCTGAGAGAAAAATCTCCAGTAAAACTTACAGAGCCAGCGATAAATTTCTTCCGGCTCATACACTCCGGCAAACGCATGGACAGCCAGACGATAAATTTTGCTCGGCGTAAATCCATAGCGCATCATATAAAACAAAAAGAAATCATGGAGCTCATACGGTCCGACAAGATCTTCTGTCTTCTGTGCAATCTCTCCTTCTTTTGGCGGAAGCAATTCCGGACTTACCGGTGTCTCCAACACATCCAGCAATACTTTCTTCAATTGCTGATCTTCGCAATGCTCAGCATAATATTGAACAATATAACGAACCTGTGTCTTCGGAACGCCTGCGTTGACTCCGTACATAGACATATGATCCCCATTATACGTCGCCCATCCAAGCGCCAGTTCTGACATATCTCCCGTTCCGATTACAAGACCTCCCAGTTCATTTGCCACATCCATCAGAATCTGCGTGCGCTCTCTTGCCTGAGAATTCTCATAAGTTACATCATGAACAGTCTCATCATGTCCGATATCTTGAAAATGCTGTTTCACAGCCTCTTTGATCGGAATCTCCTGCAAAGTTGTTCCAAGCTTTTCTGCCATCAGACACGCATTCGTATAGGTACGATCTGTCGTTCCAAAGCATGGCATCGTAACTGCCCGGATATTTTTTCGTTCCAATCCTGCCATATCAAATGCTTTTGCAGTGACAAGAAGCGCCAGTGTAGAATCCAGCCCTCCTGAAATTCCAACGACGGCGTGCTTCGCATTGGTATGCGTCAATCGTTTCTTTAATCCCATTGCCTGCAGCATCAGAAGTTCCTTCATCGCTTCAT
>CAUCYJ010000197.1:0-4608 GCA_958446945.1 uncultured Lachnospiraceae bacterium
GCTTCCTTCTGTCAACTGCTCGTCTATATGAACCTTACATTCTCTAAAGCCAATGAGCTTCCTGCTTCAAAGTGAACGTCTCTATTTGCGCGGTTCTTCATCAAAATCAACTACAACCTGAAACCCTCTTGGGGTATCTTTCACTTCATGGACAATGCCCTCTTTCGATCTGATCCGCTCAAAACTCCGGAAAATTCCAGACATAGCCACAGATGGTTCAATAATATAGCTGTAAAGACTTCCGTTCGCACGCTCCGTAATCTTAACTACATCGCCTGCCTTCACAAGTCCAGGGCGTTCCATTCTAAATTCTTCCTGTCTCATCCGACAAGCCCCCTTCCTTTGCTTACTATAACATTCTGACGCAAGAAATTCAATCCTGACTCACATACAGACGCACGCTTTCTTATATTTTTCATACAATAATATTGTAAATACAACGAAAGGGGTAACTGCACATGCAAAACTATCAAAATATGAATGTGCCTCAGAGAATGCCGAATCGTCAGAACTGCGGATGCAGCTGTATACGCCAGATTGCTGTCGAAGATCCATTAAAAGGTATGCCGCTTGCTATGGCTTATGTCCCATGGCAGCAATGGACCTGCCCATATGAAGCGTCAAAAGGCTTCTGCCGCGGAACTATTTTCGAGGCCCTCGATAAACCATTTATGCCAAAAGGAGGGATGATGCGATGAGAAATCCATCACGGCGTCAGGAAATGCTCCATCACATTAATGTTGTAAGCTTTGTTGTAGATGACATTAAATTATTTCTCAATACACACCCAGACAATCAGGAAGCACTGAACTACTATCAGGAATACAGCCGTCTCCGCAATGAGGCTCTGAAAAAATATGCTGAAGAATTCGGTCCTCTCACTGTAGATTACGCAATGCGATCCGATTCTTATACTTGGAACTGGATCAATGATCCGTGGCCGTGGCAGGAAGGAGGATGTTAATATGTGGAATTATGAAAAAAGACTGCAGTACCCTGTAAAAATCTCACAACCGAATCCCAAAATGGCTCAAGTCATCATAAGTCAATTTGGTGGCCCGGACGGCGAATTGGCGGCCTCTATGCGCTATCTGAGCCAGAGATATACGATGCCGTACAATGAAGTAACCGCTACTCTGACTGACATCGGCACCGAAGAGCTCGCCCATATGGAGATGATCTGTGCGATTGTCCATCAACTTACGCGCAATTTAACTCCGGAAGAAATTGAAAAATCCGGTTTTGCTCCATATTATGTAGATCACACACTGGCGCTCTGGCCGCAGGCGGCAAGCGGAGCTCCGTGGACAGCAACTTATTTTCAGTCAAAAGGAGATCCTATCACTGATCTACACGAAGATATGGCAGCCGAACAAAAGGCAAGAACAACTTACGATAACATTCTCCGTCTCGTAAAAGACCCTGAAGTCTGTGATCCGATCCGTTTCTTAAGAGAGCGGGAAATTGTACACTACCAGCGTTTCGGCGAATCACTGCGACATGTCCAGGATCGTCTCGACAGCCGCAATTTCTATGCATTCAATCCGGAATTTGACCGCAGAAACTGTCAGACATCATAGCCATAAGCATTTTCCCGTATTCACAGATAAAAGGAGCTGGCGCACTCATCTGCCCAGCTCCCTTTATTCATAATGATTACTTACTCCACAGCTCATCAATTGCCAATGCCGCCAGAATATCAAGCTTTAGCGCCCGCAAAAGCACCTGAATATTCTGTGCCTCATCCGGCCCGTGAGCGCTTCCGTGACCTTCGGGAAATGGTTTCTTCTCTCCCTGCTGTCCCGCACCAAAGCCGCATCCCTGTTTAAAATGTCTTGCATAGGTACATCCTTCCATAATATATGGACGATCCTCCAATGTTGTCAGCTTATGATACAACTCTACAAGAAGCGATGGGATTTCTTCCTCTTCTGAGATCCAATACCCCTGATCCAGTCTCAGAACAGTCATCTCTAATCCCTGTTTTTCCGCAAAGGCGCGGATTTTTTTCTCAGCTTCATCAAGAGTTTCGCTGGACGGAAGTCTCAGATCGCAGCACAAAATTCTTTCTTTTGTCATCTCATCGATTTCTTCTGTCACTTTGCATCGAGATCTTCCGCAAACCGGATCTATTACCGACAGTCCAAACACTTCTCCGGTACTGTCTTTTTGCAATAGTTCTTTGACTCCGTCGATAGTTTCTTTCCCTCTAAGCTGAAATTTTAACACGCTTTTCTCACCATTCGTAATCGGAAAATCATCATCCGCTGCAATGCCAAACTCCGGCTGCCCTGCTCTTTGAAGATAATATTTCAGATCTTCCATATCTGTTTCTTCGTGGGAACCTACAAACAATCGGATATCATTCATCGGAATCAGCTCTTCTTCTTTTAAAAATGCCAGCGCATATAAAAGTGCAATCAGCGGCGCTTTGTCATCTACTACACCGCGTCCAATAAGATAGCCTTTATCCACAATTCCCTGAAAAGGTGGGTAGAGATTTCCTTCCGATGCCGGAACGACATCCACATGTGCCGCAAAAAGCAGCCGTTTTCCGCTCTGCTCCTTTTGCAGTCTGATCTCCAGGCCATAATAATCATAATTATCCACAATTAATCCTTTTTCTTTAGCAAGCTCTGCACAAAAATCCAACGCTTCTGCACACTTTACTCCATATGGATACGTTGTACATCCTTTTTCCTCAACGCTTGGTATTCTTACAAGACGACATACATTTTCAATGATTTCATTTTGATTCTTTTCAATAAACGTATCAATCTGTCTATTAATTTTCTCCCAATTTCTGGACATCCTTTGCCTCCTTACCCGCAAATACAGGAAGTTCTGAAACGAGCACTGCTCCAAGAATCAGCGCTGATCCGATTAGCATCTTTGCCGTTACCTGCTCATGAAGCAGAATGACAGAAAATACTGTTCCAAATACCGCTTCCATTGAAAGAATAATAGCCGCTTTCGTTTCTTCCACATATCTCTGTGAAAGTGTCTGTAAAAAGTAAGTCAGGCAAGTACTGATCAGACCAAGATATAATACTGCCCAGATGCTGTTTTTATCTGCATGGAACGCCAGCTCCCCTGAAAAGAGATATCCTACCAAAGAGCATACAAACGCCATCGACATCTGAATAAAATTCAGTACCATAGGACGGATTCTTCCAACAAACTCTCCTGTCAGGAAAATCTGGAATGCGAAGCAGACCGCACAGACAAGAGTAAGGGCATCGCCGATTCCCATACTAAAATCTGCCTGCAGCGAGAGAACTCCGGCGCCTATGATTGCCATCGCCGCTCCTACCAGAGACTGTGCTTTTACTTTTCTCTTATAAAGTACCATCGCAATAAATGGAACAAACACTACATTCGTAGCTGTTAAAAATGCATTTTTGGACGGTGTCGTATACTGAAGTCCAATAATCTGAAGTGCAAATCCTCCAAACAGAAAGAATCCAAGAATTGCACCGCATTTCCATTCTTCTTTCCGAATCGTTTTAATCTCTTTTCCTGCAAGCACTGCCATTACAATCGTTGCAATCAGGAAACGGATTGCCATAATCTGAAAAGGCGTCAGCCCTGCAAGCGCAATATCGCTGGCTACAAAGCCCCCTCCCCATATGATTGTTACTGCCAGAAGTCCTGCAATTCCTAATTTGTTTTTCATTGTTTCTTTACTCCATTTCTAATGTATCTGCAGGGAATATATTCTTCTTACCGATACGTCCGTACAAAAATACACTTAGACAGAATCTTGAAAGCTGATCCAGCGCAATCACAATCCAAATTGCTGTGATTGGAAGCTTCAGAACAAATGCCGCCAGCAGGCAAAGCGGAATTCTGACGATCCAGATTCCAAATCCTGCTACAAGCATTGGCGTATTCTTATAGCCAAGCGCCCGGATTGTTCCATTGTATATTCTTGATAAGTTCTGCGGAATCTGAATAAATCCCATCACAAACACATATACAACACCAATTGCCTGAAGTTCCGGTTTGTTCGTCATCATCTGCATAAACACTTTTGGCAGCAGAATCAACAGAAGTGATGTTACGATACTGATAGCTGTTCCTACTTTCAAAAGTTCTTTAAAGTATATTTTCTGCAGCTTCTGATCCCGCTTTCCGATTGCACGCGCCGCCAATGTTGTGGAAGCTGTACTAAAGCCAATCGCAGGCATTTCTGTAATCGTTTCCGCCTGAATTCCAAGCTGATAAGCTGCAAATGCTGCCGCTCCGTAAGAAAGAATAATCTTACTTAAAATAATAGCTGAAAACTGCCAGAACATGCTTTCCAAAGCTGCCGGAATACCCGTTGTATATACTTCATAAATGCATTTACGGTCAAGCTTAAAGAAACTTCCCTGACGTACCGTATCTGAGAATAACCCCTTTTTCTTATTGTACAGCAAATACAATCCAAGAACAGCTCCAAATGTCTGCGCTGTGACAAGCGCTGCAGCTGCACCCTGAATTCCCATTCCTTTCAATGGACCTATACCAAAAATAAAGATATAACCACAGACAATGTTTACAACATTCATTGCCGCCGCAATATACATTGGTATTTTTGTATTTCCATATCCCTGGAACGCTGCT
>CAUCYJ010000198.1:0-4592 GCA_958446945.1 uncultured Lachnospiraceae bacterium
GGAGAGCATCTGCCTTACAAGCAGAGGGTCATAGGTTCGAGCCCTATTGGTCCCACTTAGCAGATAACTGCTGAAATGCCGGCGTGGCGGAACAGGCAGACGCACAGGACTTAAAATCCTGCGGGACTTATACTCCCGTACCGGTTCGATTCCGGTCTGCGGCATTTATTATTAGAAGTATCGTCGAAAGAGGATACTTTTTCTATTTTATAAAAACTTGCGCTATTTGTCGATTCTTCCGGAATCACTCATAGCGCTTTTTTCTTGCAAGGAATTGTAATCATTGTAATATAATCTTGGCAATTTCGCAAAGACATCTCGTTTAATCCTTCTTCATAGGCATATCCATATAATTCTAGCTCATTTTCGGCTGCAAAATTGCAGATTTTATCGTAGACAGTATGAAGACGATCCCAATTGCCAATGCAGTAGGTACGCAAATATGTGCCTGCAGGTCTGAGAATATCATAAATTTCGATATCTGCCCGTCCATAGGCAAAGAAACAGTCATATTTGTGATATTGTCTGTTTGAAATCTGTTCTGTAGAAATACGGCTTCCAAAATTGTCATATAGTCCAAAAATAGATTTTAGGCGGAGAGAGAAATCACTGGCGACAATAAAATCATCATCATCATATGCTCCGGTAATAGGATCGCTGAGCAAAATACGTTGTTCAGGTAGTGAAACTACAGTTATTTCATCTTCTTTTGCGGTAAGACTTAATGCTAACTTGTTTGATTTTTCTTCTAAAAATGTTTTTATATTTAAAAGTTCTTGGATTGATCTATCAATGAACTCTTTTTTTTCAGCAATTAATTCTGCAAAGGAGCTGCCGGAAGGACTTTGTTGGTAATGTATGATTTCTTCTATTGATAATCCAATCTTTCGAAGTGTCATAATCAGTTCTAATTGCACTGTTTGGAAGCAGGTATAGTATCGATATCCATTGTCTGTTTTTATTTCCGGAGAAAATAATCCAATTTCGTCATAATAATGCAAAGTACGTTTGTTAATCCCATTGAGTTTTGCAAATTGGCCGGTTGTATATAAAAATTTTTTATTTTTCATTTCAATCACCCTTGACTTTACAGTTACTGTATACTTTACAATATCACAAGGCAAAGGAAATTACAAGAAGATAGGAGTATACAGATGAAATTTTTTAATGTAAATCAGAAGTCATGGAAAGAAGTGAAAGAAATTTATTTGGAAGCATTTCCAAAATCAGAGAGAAAACCTTTTTTTACAATCCGACATTCCGTGAAAAGAGGGAAGGCACAGTTATTAACAGCAATAGAAGATGGAGTCTTGCAGGGATTTGTCATGGTGATTCCATATGAAAAACTGGTCATGGTAGATTATCTTGCTGTTTCAGGAAAGATTCGAAGCCGGGGAACAGGAAGTAAGATTATTCAGGAAGTATGCAGACGTTTTTCTGGAAAGAAGATCGTTCTTTTGATAGAACAATTGGATGATCATGCTGCAAATAAAGAACAAAGAATAGCCCGAAGGAAATTCTATTTAAAAAACGGTTTTACTTCTTCAAATCTTTATATTGCAGGACATAGCGGAAATATGGAGATCATGAATTATGGTGGAATAGTTTCGCGAGAAGAATATATGAAACTTCAGAAATATGCACTAGGGAGCTTCATGTTTCTATTGTCAGGAATTAAATTGACCGTTTAAGAAAGGATGCGTATATGAAAACAATATTTTCAAAAATTAAACTAAAGGGACGGCAGATTCTATTATTGTCTATTTTGATTTTATTTGCAGCAATTGCAGAAATGATGCTGCCGTCTTTACTTGCACAAATGATTAATAATGGGGTAACAGAGAATTCTCAGAATATGATTTTGGTACTCGCAGCTATTATGGCGGGAGTTACTGCGCTTGCAGGAGTTGTGAATTTTTTATCTGTAAAAATTGCATCTCGCATTTCAACAGATTTTTCAGCGAATCTCCGCAGGCAGGTATTTGAAAAAGTTCAGAGCTTTTCTGCGGCAGAATTGGATCATTTCGGAACGGCGAGTCTTGTTACAAGAAGTACGTCAGATATCACAAATGTTCAAAATTTTCTTACGATGCTTTTGCGGATTGGAATTCTTGCGCCAATGATGGCAATTGCCGGACTCGTATTTTCAGCAGCGACAGGGGGAAAGGTTAGTTCTGTACTTAGTGTTGCAATTCCGGTGTTATTGATCGGATGTGGCATTATCATTTTATTTGCATCCAGATATTCTATTAAATTGCGGAAGAAACTCGATCGAATTAATCAATTATTTTTGGAGTCATTGGAAGGTGTCAGAGTTATTAGGGCATTCAATAAGCAAAAAACGGAAAGTAGTCGATTTGGAGAAGCGAACAAGGATTATGCTGCTACGGCAATGCTGTCAGGAAGGATTACAAGTCTTCTTTTACCAGTGATTAATGTGATTTTTGGGGTGACAACAGCAGCGGTATTGGGTTTAGGAGCACATTATGTTGAGACAGGGGCTATGGAAGTTGGTTCTTTAGTGGCGAACAGTCAATATATCAGTATGGTACTTATGTCGGCAATGATGTTGGCACTTGTTATTATGATGTTTCCTACGGCGTATGCCTGTTCTAAACGTATTGGGGAAGTATTGGAAACAGAAACAAGTATTAAGGATGGTTCATTTTCTGTAAAAGATCGTCCACTGCGTTCTACGGTAGAATTTCGCCATGTGACATTTGCCTATCCAGGAGCCCAGGAACCAATTTTAAAAGACATTAGTTTTGAAGCACATCCAGGAGAAATTACGGCAATTATAGGAGGAACAGGAAGAGGAAAATCCAGTATTTTGAAATTGATTCCACGGCTGTATGATTCTCTATTTGGAGAAGTTCTTATTGACGGCGTAAATGTAAAAGAATATGCAGTAGATGAACTTCGTTCTTTAATTGGATATGTTCCTCAAAAAAATGTTTTATTTTCAGGAGATATCGCTTCTAACCTAAACTTTGGCAAACGTCATGGAACAGAGCAGGAATGGATGACAGCAGCAAAAATTGCATGTGCAGAGGAATTTATTTTGAAAAAAGAAAATGGATATCATGAGGCAATTGCTCAGGGAGGAACAAATCTTTCCGGTGGACAGAGACAGAGAATGGCAATTGCAAGAGCTGTTATGAAAGAACCAGAAATTTATGTATTTGATGATAGCTTTTCTGCATTGGATATGAAAACAGATTTAACGCTTCGGAAAAATTTGAAAGCAGCAATGGGAAATGCAACAGTAATTATGGTTGCACAGAGAATTAGTACGATTCTTGATGCAGATCGTATCTTAGTCGTTGATGATGGGATGATTGTTGGTCAGGGAACACATAGAGAACTTTTAAATACATGTCCGCTTTATCGGGAAATCGCGGAAATCCAATTGGGAAAGGAGATAGTTTCAGATGAAAAAGCATACGTTTAAGAGATTATTTGGATATTTAAAATCTTATCGACTTAGGCTGTTTTTGGTGTTGCTGTTTGCTTCTGTCAGTACAATTTTTACTGTAATGGCGCCGTTTGTAATTGGAAAAGTGACAACGATTCTGTTTGAAAGTATTCGAGACGGTGTGTTTTACTGGGAAACAATCCTTTGGCTTCTTGCTGCGCTCGTAGGATTATACCTCATTTCACAATTTTTTTCATTTTTGCAAGGATTTCACATGGCTAAGATTACAGCAAATGTTATGCGAGAGATTCGAAGTGATATTGACAGCAAAATGCACAGATTGAAATTAGATTATTATGATACACATACGCATGGTGATATCCTTAGTGTGATTACAAATGATGTAGATATGATTAATAATACTGTAAGTCAAAATCTTACATCAATTGTAACGCAGATTATTACTGCGATAGGTATTTTGCTTATGATGCTGACGATTAGTCCAAAACTGACTTTCATTCCAATTATTATGGTTCCGTTATCTTTATTAAGTGCAGCCGGGGTTATGAAATCTGGTGGAAAGCATTATGAAAGACAGCAGGAATTACTGGGAGAATTGAATGGATACATAGAAGAAATGTATAATGGTCAGCAAGTTGTTCAGGCATTTAGTTACCAAGAAAGAGCAAAGGAACAGTTCCAGGCTCTGAACGAAAACTTGAAGAACAGTTCCTACAAGGCAGAGACAATTGCGGGAGCAGTCAGTCCGATTACAACTTTCGTAAATGATATGGGATATGTAATCTGTGCTGCAATCGGATGTC
The DNA here is from genome assembly GCA_958446945.1 of uncultured Lachnospiraceae bacterium. Lineage (GTDB taxonomy): Bacteria > Bacillota > Clostridia > Lachnospirales > Lachnospiraceae > UBA9414. Next base: position 4,240 of record CAUCYJ010000198.1, read on the forward strand.
TGCGTGCACTCGGCGGGTTTATTACCGTAGGAAATGTACAGGCAATGCTTGAATATACAAGAAGGTTTGCGGAACCATTTTCTTCGCTGGCAGGAATGGCAGGAAGTTTTGGGGCAGCAAAGGCTGCCGGAGACAGAATTTTTGCATTATTGGATGCAGAAGAAGAACTGCCGGAAGCAGAGAATGGAATGATTCCGGAAGATCGTTCCGGCAGTGTGAGATTTGAAAATGTTCAGTTCGGCTATACGCCTGATCGGATGTTGATGAATGGAGTGGGTCTCACTGTGAAACCGGGCCAAGAGGTGGCAATCGTAGGGCCGACAGGAGCAGGTGGTCATGTTAAAATAAGACTA
>CAUCYJ010000199.1:0-4497 GCA_958446945.1 uncultured Lachnospiraceae bacterium
AAATACTTTTCCTGACGCACCTGCTTTTACGTCTACACTTCCTGCTGCCGGTCTTGCTTCTGCGTTTGCCGGTGCTGCTTTTGGTGCTGCAACAGGTGCTGCCTCTGGTCTTGCAGCCGGTGCAGTGCCATTAGCCACTTCTTCTACTGTAACATCATATACATTTCCATTTACTGTAATTGTATAGCTTTTCATATTGATTTCCTCCTAAAACGCCTATGCATTCCATTTTCCTGGTTTTCTTCTTTTTTTAATCGATCTTACAACAAATCCATCTGAGGATGTTCCCTCTGCTGCAGCAATTGCTGCAGTAATCACAGCCACAAGTTCCAGATCATCTGTTTCATCTGCGATCTCAGTTTCCTCAACAACAACCGGCGCTGCTTCTGACGGCTCTTCTTTTTTCTTTCCGGAAAATTTCTCCGCAATTACCGGAATATATTTCATAAGAGAAATCAGCCATGCCATAAAGATTAACACAACAAATACAGTTCCCATTCCAAGCACTGTATTCAATCCTGCCTTTGTCAGGATCTCTCCTGTTGTATATTCTGCACTCACGGTAAGCGATTCCAACTTTGACTCTTCATCAAAAGCAAATTCCATTACTGCATCACGGTTTTCAAAAGAAGCGTTTGCTTTCAAAATTGCTCCATCACTTTTAACTTCCATAGAATAGTCGCCATGATCAGCATAGGTTCCACATTCTTTTATACCAGCCTGCCATGCATCCATTGCCGCAAGAAATGAATCACTTTCTAATGGAATCCCTGTATTCATCAGAGTATAATTCAACGTATATTCAGATGTACTGCGAAACGCCTCGAACTGTTCTTCCGTCATCTGTGAGAAATTCGAAATCAAAAACTCTGATACCTGCGCTAGCGCTTCCTGGTTATACTCTGCAGTTTCTTTCTGTCCGGAACATGCTGAAAGACCAAGTACAAATACAAGCATACAGACAAGAATACTTAATTTCTTTTTCAATTTGGTTCACCTCACTATACTGTTCCGTGTTTTTTTACCGGACGGTCTTCCCTTTTCGTAAATAACATTTCAAATGCCCCGATCAGATATTTTCTTGTATCTGCCGGATCAATGATCGTATCTACATAGCCTCTTCTAGCTGCAGCTTCCGGACTTGTCTGAAGCGCTTCATACTCTTTCGCTTTCTCTGCAATCACTTCGGCTGCTTCATCAGCATACATAATTTTTGCTGCTAATTTTGCATCCATCATACCAATCTCTGCTCCCGGCCATGCATAAACCATATCTGCACCAATCGATTTACTGTTCATTACAACATAAGCACTTCCATAAGCTTTTCCTGTTACAACAGTTACTTTCGGAACAGTTGCATTTGCAAACGCATATGTAAGGCGTCCCGTCTCTCTTGCAATATTATTTTCAGAACACTTACACGCCTTAAACCCGTTTACATTTACAAATGTCACAACCGGAAGATTGAAAGCGTCACAGAAATTCACAAAGTCTGCCGCCTTTCTACAGCCACGGGCAGATAACGCACAGTCAAATGTCTCTGCTGCATTTCCTTCTTCATCATAGCGTGTTGTCCGGTTTGCCACTGCACCAACAGTCATTCCATTTAAACGGATCAACCCAGTTACCATATCTTTTGCAAAGTTTCTTTTTGTCTCAAAGAAAATCCCATTATCCGAAATCATTGAAAGCATAATTGCCGGATCTTCAACTGCGTTTTCCAATTCTTCGCAGCGTCTGTTTAAATCGTCAAGACATTCATCATAAGAATCATTGTCCTCATTATTTCCCGGAATCATGCAGATCAGCTCGCGGATATTCGCAATAATCTCTTCCTCAGTCCCAACAAAATCGATAAGACCTGTCTCTTTTTCCTGATAAGAAGCAGATGCTGTATCGCATTTTGCTTCTGTATTTCCCGGAATTGCATTTGGTGAATTCACAAACAGGCGTCCTTTTTCTTCAATAAAAGTAAAATCTGTCAATGCCGGAACAATTGCAAGTCCTCCTCCACATGTACCGAACACAGCTGTAATCTGCGGAATCACACCAGAAGCCATTGTCTGTTTCAAATATAATTCTCCAAATCCGTTAAGTGCATCTGTTGCTTCCTGCAACCGTAGTCCTGCACAGTCTACGAAACCTACTACCGGTGCCCCCATCTTCATTGCCATATCATAAATATGTGCGATTTTCTTCGCATGCATTTCACCGATGGAACCATTCATCACTTCTACATCCTGGCTGTAAACATAAACCAGATTTCCATCGATCACTCCATATCCGGTAATCACGCCATCAGCCGGAGTGTCCTTTGCCTGTACGTTGAAATCTGTTGTTCTGGCAGTGATTTCTCTACCGATTTCAACAAAACTTCCTTCATCGAGCAATGCTGTGATTCGTTTGCCTGCGAAGTTTTCTGCTGTTCTGTTATTCATAGCCCAGTCCTCCATTTTCCTATTTCCAAATTCTTTTCAAATTCTGCCGAGTATCATTATACGGTGTTTTTCCTTAAAGTGCAATTGTTTTTGTTATTTTTTTATCATTTTCATTTTTTCCACTCGTAAATGAATTCAGAAGTTACAATTTTCCATTTTTCTAAAAATTTTTCTTTCGAAAAATGAGATTTACTATATCTCTTTTTTTTAGAGTGTGTTACAATATCATTTGTAATATGTTTTATACAGGAGGAAACGAAAATGAACGTAACAGAACGAATTGAGAAATTACGGACATTGATGAAAAGCAAGAATATCGATGCATATGTAATTCCTTCTTCAGACAATCACCAAAGCGAATATGTCGGCGAGTATTTCATGGCAAGAAAATTCATTTCCGGCTTCACAGGTTCTGCCGGAACTGCCGTCATTGCCAAAGACGAAGCAGGGCTTTGGACAGACGGAAGATATTTTATCCAGGCCGAAAAACAACTGGAGGGAAGCGGAATCGACCTTTACCGCATGGGACAGCCGGATGTGCCGACGATCCAGGAATATCTTGTGAACTATCTTCCTGAGAATGGAAAACTGGCATTTAATGGACAGGTCATCTCCACAACTCAGGGAAATAACTGGAAAAAAGCATTGGCTGCCAAAAATGTAACTGTCGAATACGATATGGATCTGATCGATGAAATCTGGGAAGACCGCCCTGCAATGGCAGAAGAACCTGTGTTTATTCTGGAAGAAAAATACAGTGGTGAAAGTACTGCTTCTAAACTCGCAAGAATCCGCGACGTTATGAAAGAAAAAAATGCCAACATCCATGTATTAGCTTCTCTTGACGATATTGCATGGCTGATTAACATGCGCGGAAATGACGTTGCATATTCTCCGCTCATCCTTGCTTATGCAATCATTTACGAAGACCGCATGCAGTTATTTATCTCTGAAAAGAAATTAAGCGACGAAGCAAAAGCGCTCCTTGCAAAAGATAATATTGAAATTCTTCCTTACAACGCAATCTACGAAACAGTCAAAGGCTTCTCGAAAGAAGACTGTGTACTTTTCGATCCGGACCGCGTGAACTATGCACTTTCTTCCAACATTCCGGAAGATACTGCAACTGTAGAAGCAACAAACCCGGAAATTCTTTTCAAAGCGTTAAAGAACGAAGTGGAACTTGAAAATATACGCCGCGCACATATCAAAGATGGTGTCGCTGTCACAAAATACATGCACTGGGTAAAAACCCATGTTGCATCTGAGAAGATCACGGAAGCTTCTGCTGCTGAAAAGTTAGATGAGTTCCGCAAGGAACAAGACGGCTACCTCTGGCAGAGTTTCTCTCCGATCTGTGCATACAAAGAGCACGCAGCAATGATGCACTACTCTTCTACACCGGAGACAGACGTACAGCTTCAGCCAGCACATTTCTTCCTGAATGATACAGGCGGAAACTACTATGAAGGTTCTACAGATATCACAAGAACATTTGTACTTGGACCGATCAGTGATGAATTAAAACGCGACTTTACTGCTGTCGCACGCGGTATGATCGGACTTTCCATGGCAAAATTCCTTTACGGATGTACCGGAATCAATCTTGACATCTATGCAAGACAGCCAATGTGGGAAATGGGAATCGATTATCGCTGCGGAACAGGACACGGTGTCGGCTATCTCCTGAACATCCACGAAGGTCCTGCCGGCTTCCGTTCACAGGGACGTGCCGGAGAAAGTGAAAAACTTACAGAAGGTATGGTTCTTACAAATGAACCTGGTATCTACACAGAAGGCTCTCACGGCATCCGTACTGAAAATGAAATGGTTGTACGCAAAGGCGAAAAGAACGAATACGGACAGTTCATGTATTTCGAGACGATCACATTTGCGCCAATCGACCTTGACGGTATCAATCCTGATCTTCTGTCTCCTCGCGAGAGAGAATGGCTCAATAACTACCACGCTGAAGTTTACGAAAAATTATCTCCGTATATGACAGAAGAAGAAAACGAATGGCTGCGCCAGTACACACGCGCAATTTAATATTTAATAT
>CAUCYJ010000200.1:0-4406 GCA_958446945.1 uncultured Lachnospiraceae bacterium
GACTTTTTTCCATGCGTCCTGACTCAACGCCGAGATAGCCTTTCAGTGTCTGCGCCAGAATAAACTCTTCTTCCCTTTCTTTTCTCGAATTCAATAAAGCCTGATGTACTGTAATCTCACAGCAGATTTCTTCATACGGTGTATCCACATAAATCCGCCCATAATTATATCCTTGGTGAAGACCATCTTCCTCTATGATGTACGGAAGGCTACATTGATTCCCAACAAAATCATCTATTACAATCTGACTGCGGGCAACTTTCAAAAACTTTCCTTCTACACGCACATACGCTGTCAGATGTCCCCATGTATTTTTCTCCAGATGGATCTCGTCTTTCGTTGCTTCTAGTATATTTTCAAATTCTCGTTCTTCTTCCTGAAAAGACAGAAAAATCCTTTCTTTCTGCTTCGTACCAACAAGAAATTCTTCCAATGCCTGCTCGCTCAAAGACCATTTTCGCATATTATCATACAAAGAATAAATCCACTTTTCCTCATATTTCAGCACATCATAGAACACTCTGGAACGGAATAAACGATGCGCTTCTCCGAAATCCTGATAGGCAAGTTCCCGAAATTCTTTCAGCGACTGTACTTTTCCACAAGATGTCATGACAAATGGTTTCTCTACAATAGCTGTAAAGGTAATCTCATACTCGCCTCCATTTGTCACGACAGTAAATGTTCCCCGTTCTACAAATCCCGGTTCCAGTCCTCGTCCATCATAGGTAAAATGAACTTCTACAGAAGCCCCTTCAAAACCTGATTCCACACAATTGATACGAAAAGAGGATGGATATACCAGCCCTCTGATATCTCCATCCAGACGGTTTTCTATGCGGAAGCTGCCCTGATATATCTCTCCTTCTCCAATCAGAAGTTCCAAATGTGTCTGTGGGAAATATATTTCCGGCCGCGAAATCTGAAAATTTCCTTTTGCAAATTGTTTAATCTTATTCTTCAAGATGCCACCTACTTTACCTGTTGCTGTTTACAAACTTTTATAAATAAGATTATAACATTATTCCAATTCAGATAGCAATACACTATCCAAGATTTTTCTATATGCCTGATTTTAGAAGTATCTTTAATCGTTTTACTGCTTCCTCCGTATCTTCCAATGATCCGAATGTAGAAAATCGAAAATACCCTTCACCACAGGCTCCAAAACCTTCGCCTGGTGTTCCTACAACCTGTATTTTGCGAAGTAATTCTTCAAAAAATTCCCAGCTTCCCATATCTTTTGGACACTGCATCCATATATACGGTGCATTTTTCCCTCCACAGTACCAAATTCCAAGTTCGTCCAATGCCCGCATAAAGCAGGCTGCATTTTTCTTATAAACAGCAATGTTTTCCCGAATCTGTTTTTGCCCTTCGTCTGTAAAAATTGCTGCCGCTCCCTTCTGAATAATATAAGATACTCCATTCGTTTTAGTTGTTCGGTTACGAACCCACATCTGCTGTAACTTCATTCCTCCCCGCACAAGTTTTTGAGGCAAAATTGTGTATCCACATCTTGTTCCAGTAAATCCTGCCGTTTTAGACAGAGAACATATCTCAATAGCACAGGTATCCGCACCTTCTATTTCAAAAATACTATGGGGAATCTTTTTTTCCTCTATAAATGCTTCATAAGCAGCATCAAATAAAATAACTGCATTTATCTCATTTGCATAGTCAATCCACTCCTTTAACTGCGTGCGATTATATACTGCTCCTGTCGGATTATTGGGTGAACACAAATAAATAATATCTGCCTGCACTGACCAGTCCGGCATTGGAAGAAAATGATTTTCTTTTCCGGAAGGAACATGAATGATTTGATTTCCCGCAATGATGTTCGCATCCACATAAGCCGGATATGTTGGTTCCATAATTAGCGTTTTCTGCCCCGGTCCAAATAAATCTAATATGTCTCCCAGTTCATCGCTTGCGCCACTGGAAACAAAAACTTCCTCTTCCGAAATCGCTACTCCTCTTTTCTGATAAAATTGTGCAATATTATGACGCAGCAACGGATCTCCGCATTCTGGCATATACCCGTGAAATGTTTTCTTTTCTGACTGATCATCGACTGCCTTATGCAGTTCTGAAATGACAGCTCTACACAGCGGTAGTGATACGTCGCCAATTCCCATCCGGTACAAATATGTATCTGGGTTCTGTTCCGTGTATATCTTTATTTTTTGCGCAATATTATGAAACAAATAGGAGTCTTTCAATTTTTCATAATTCTTATTTGGTGTCATTGTTTTTATCCTTTCTCTTCTCTGATTTTAAACTTATTTAATCGGAGAAACATTAATCGTTATCTCTTCTAAAACATCCAGAATGACTTTAACTGTATCCAGAGATGTAAACATTGTCACATTATTTTCAATTGCCGCTCTGCGAATAATCAGACCATCTTCATAGTGAACACCTGACATAACTGCTCTTGTATTGATAACATAACTAATATGACCGTTACGTATCGTATCAAAAATTTCCGTGCTGTTTTCACTTGGTTTTTTTAGAATCCGCGTGCGAATCCCTTTCGATTTCAAAAATTCTCCTGTTCCTTTTGTTGCTTCAATATTAAATCCCATTTGGTAAAATCTGCGGATTAGACGCAGTGCTTCTTCTTTATCTTCATCTGCAAGGGTAACAAGGACTGTTCCATAGTTTTTCATTCTAACCCCAGATGCAATCAATGCCTTATACATAGCTCCTGAAAGCTTCTTGTCATAACCGATAGCCTCTCCTGTTGATTTCATTTCTGGAGATAAATATGTATCCATCCCACTTAGTTTTTCAAAAGAAAAAGCCGGTGCTTTCACATACCAGGTATGCCTTTCGGGTGGAGAAAGCATCTCTATTCCCTGTTGTTTGAGCCCAATACCTAACATCGCTTTTATCGCAATATCTGCAAGCGAATAGCCGGTTGCTTTTGACAAAAACGGAACAGTACGCGAAGAGCGAGGATTTACCTCGATAATTGATACCTCGGAGTTCTCATCGACAATAAACTGAACATTAAATAATCCAATAATCCCAATGCCAAGCGCAAGCTTTTTGGCATACGAAAGTATCGTGTGTTTCACTTTTTCAGAAATTCCAAAAGTAGGATAAACACTAATCGAGTCACCAGAATGAATGCCGGTTCTCTCTACCAGTTCCATAATCCCCGGTACAAAAACATCTCTTCCGTCACAAATTCCATCGATTTCTACTTCTTTTCCCCGGATATAGTGATCCACCAGTACTGGGGTTTCTTCATTCATCTGTACAGATGTTTCAAAATACAGGCGAAGCTGCTCCTCTCCTGAAATGATTTGCATTGCTCTTCCACCTAACACAAAACTCGGTCTCACAAGCACCGGATATCCTATCGTTTTTGCTGCCCGCAGTCCATCTTTCATATTAGTAACAGCCATTCCTTTAGGCTGAGGAATTCCGAGCTGAAAAAGAAGTTTTTCAAATTCATCTCTATTCTCAGCTCGTTCGATCGCTTTCCAGTCCGTTCCGATAATTCTTACGCCTCGCTCTGCAAGTGGTTTTGCCAAATTCACCGCTGTCTGACCTCCAAGCGAAACAATTACGCCTTCTGGCTTTTCTAGCATAATGACATTCATTACGTCTTCAGCACAGAGTGGTTCAAAATATAATTTATCTGAAATTGTGTAATCTGTTGAAACTGTTTCCGGATTATTATTAATTACAATCGCCTCATATCCTGCTTTCTGAATTGTTTTAACAGCATGTACTGTCGAATAATCAAATTCCACTCCCTGACCAATCCGAATCGGACCTGATCCAAGTACAATTATTTTTTTTCTGTTTTCAACTATAGATTCATTTTCCGTTTCATAAGTAGAATAAAAATATGGTACATAGCTCTCAAATTCAGAAGCACAAGTATCGATCATTTTATAAACCGGAATAATCCCACTGTCTTTTCTCATCTGGAATACTTCTTCTTCAGTCAGATTCCAGAACCTGGCAATTGTCTGATCTGAAAATCCCATCCGTTTTGCTTCATGCAGTAATCTTTTTGTTTCCTCACCAGTTTTCTCCTTTAGCCTTCTTTCCATTCTTATTATATTTCTGATTTTTATCAAGAAAAACGAATCGATTCCTGTTACTTTCGCAATTTCTTCTACACTGCTCCCTTGTCTGAATAGCTGTGCCACAGCAAAAATCCTATCATCTGTTCCAATTTTTATGTAAGAAAGAAGTTCTTCTTTTCTCATTTTCTCAAACTTTTCCAAATACAGATGTGAAATACCAATTTCAAGAGACCGAACTGCCTTTAATAAACTCTCTTCTAATGTACGCCCGATGCTCATTATCTCTCCTGTTGCTTTCATCTGCGTTCCAAGTTTCTGATCTGCATCTGGAAATTTGTCAAACGGAAAACGCGG
>CAUCYJ010000201.1:0-4398 GCA_958446945.1 uncultured Lachnospiraceae bacterium
TCTATTGTCAAGGATGCTACCGAAGAAATAGAGAAAATGGAGAAGGAGGACGAAAAGAAGCAAGAAACAATCGTGGATAAGCGGATGTTCGGAGGTGTGGCAGATGGACAGCAGGACGTACTGGAAGAATAGAGAAGATGAACAGCGGAAGAAGAATATTAGGGACGAAGCTGAATATGCGAAAGAGATCGAGAGAATCTATCTGAATATGATGGACGAAATCCAGAAAGAGATTAATGGATTTTATACACGTTATGCAAAAGCAGAAGGAATTACAATCGCAGAGGCAAAAAAGCGGGTATCTAAAATGGATATTGATGCATACAGTCGGAAAGAAGCGCAGTATGTAAAGGACAAGAATTTCTCGAAAGAAGCCAATGAGGAAATGAGACTTTACAATTCAGCTATGAAGATTAACCGATTGGAAATGCTAAAAGCTAATATCGGAATGCATCTTGTCGGTGGGTTCGACGAGCTTCAAAAGTATTTTGAGCAGATCCTGACAGACAAAACACTCGAAGAATTTGAACGACAGGCAGGAATCCTCGGAAAAACTATTCAGAACAATGCGAAGATGGCACATTCAATTGTGAATGCCTCTTTCCACAATGCAAAGTATTCGGACCGTATTTGGATGTATCAGGACATGCTAAAAGCTGAATTATCCAAACTGTTGCAGACCGGTTTGATACAAGGTAAAAATCCAAGGGTATTGGCAAGGCATCTTACCAAGCTGTTTGGAGTAAGCCGAGAAAATGCGGAGAGATTGATGGCAACAGAACTGTCAAGGGTGCAGGCAGAAGCGCAGAAGCAGTCCTATATCCGCAATGGATTTGATGAGTACGAGTTTATCGCAGAGCCTACTGCTTGCTCGATCTGCCGGGCATTGGATGGAAAACATTTTAAAGTATCGAAGATGATGCCAGGAGAAAATGCACATCCAATGCATCCGCGCTGTCGGTGCAGTACGGCGGCATATATGGACGATAAAGAGTATCGAGAGTGGCTGGATGGGTATTCTAAGCATGGGATGAACTTTGAGGAATGGAAGAAAAATGGAAAATCTGTTGCAAATGATTCTACCTCTGGTATAATGAAATTGCCAAGATACAAGAATGCTGTTATTCCTAAAGCTAAATTTACACAGTATGCACTGAATCCTGATAAAGATCCGAATAAAGCAAAGGCTTTTGAAAAAGCTCTCGGCTACACTATGGATAATGCGGATGATTTAATTGAGCAGATAAATAAGAATCTTCCGAATTATGAAGCTGTAGAAAAAGGAAATCGAGGATGGGGAATGACATATGAGGTCGTTATGAATATCGTAGGTCCTAACGGAAAGACGGCGAAAGTATTGACAGCTTGGATTGATGATAAAAATAGCGGAGAAATGAGATTAACAACAGTTCATGTCGATGATTAAGGAGAAGATTATGATTGAGCTTTACGAGAAATATAAGTTAAAAGATGGGCGAACTGGGACAGTAGTGGAAGTCTTGGGGAATGGAGAAGCTTGCATCTTTGAAATTGACAAAAAAGGAATTGAAGATCGGGTTGTAACTGTAACTCGGGAAGAAATAAGCGAAAAAGTATCATAGATACCACCAGTCAAAAAGGCCGGTGGTATTTTTATACCTATTTAGGAGGCTGATCTATTTGATTGTAGTAAATGTAAACGAAGAAAAAATAACATTGAATGGTCATGCAGGTTATGCGGAGCCGGGAAAAGATATTGTATGTGCAGCTGTGACAGCACTTGTGCAGACGATGGTGCATAGTATCAAGGCGCTTACCGATGACAGACCGGAATACACGGTGTCTCCGGGGGAGTTCGAACTAGAAATAAAGAATTTATCAGAGAAGTCAAAAACTTTGGTAGATTCTTTTTTTATTGGAATTTGCAAGATAGCGGAAGAGTTTCCGGAGCATGTGAAAGTGAGGTGAGAAAATGAGTAACACAGAGACTTTTATCAGAGCAGCAACTACAAGTGAGCAGGCGCTAGTCCTCGAGTTTGTATATGAGGGAAAAGAGTTCCTCGTGAAGAATTTTACGGACGGCGATGTGTATGTTGCACTTAAAGAGGGAGCTAAGAAAGAAGAAAGCGCATTGATTCCGGCGCAGACGGCGCAAATTGTGATTAGGAACAAAAATTACTACGCAGGAAGCAACATCGTCCAAATCATCCCCACAGCAACCAGCGAAAAAGGAGTTGAAGTGCAATGCTTAAAATGGTAGATGGAACAGGAATCATCGGTGTTGATATGGTATGCCCTCTAGGAATCTCCACTCCACAGCCACCGAATTATGACAAGGTAGAGATGGAAGGGGTAGGGAGTTTAATGCTTCCAAATAGCTTAAAAGCGCCGTTGGAGAGGGTGGAATTACTCGGTAATAGTACGCAGGGCGAGAATCCAGCGCCGGACAATCCGCAGGAGATTAAGTCCGCCGGACGGAAAAGTAAGAATCTGTTTAACATAGCAGATTTAAGAGTTGGACAAGTACAAAAGGATGGTACGATAAATGAAAAACAGATATATTATAGAACTGTTATTTTAGATGTTCCGCAAGATGGAAAATATCGTATTACATTTAATAGCAATGATGATTACACAATGTTATATCTTACAGAAGCATATGCTAATGGAGCATATTCAAATCCATATATAAGAGTGCACGCAGGTAACCCAAATTATTATATAACACTCGCAAAGGGTAAAAATATATTATCTTTTAGTACACATACTGCAAGTGGAAACATAGCATTTACGACTGACCACAATATTATGATTGCGGCAGAATCGGAAACATTAGATTATGAGCCTTACGGATATTTTTTTGACTTGAAGATTACTGGGAAAAATCTGTTTGACCGTGAAAAAGCAAGAGATATTACAAACTGGATAGTCAGAGATGGAAACGGTTATGCAAAATTTCCAATCCGTGTTGGAAAAGGGAATAAAGTTACATTTTATTACTCCGAAAAGCTAACGACAGGAAAAGGCTTTTATGTCGGAATTACACAGTCCGAGACAAGTGCCATCGTCTCATGGCTATACCACTCCGCAGAAACAAACTTGAATAATAAAAAATATACAGCCGTAGCGGCAGGAGATTATATATATTTATCGTGCACAATAAGCGGCATTCAAAAATTTGTGGACACTATCCAAACTTTACAAGTGGAGATAGGAAGTGAACAGACAGAATATGAGCCTTACACCGAGCAAACCGTACAAATCGCTCTTAATGAGCCTTTAAGAGGTATCGGAGAATACAATGATACAATCACAAAGGATGGGGTTGTGAGGAAGATTAAGAGGATTGTGTTTGATGGTAGCGAGGATGAAAAGTGGGGACTATCGAGAGAACATGAGAATCATATTAATTTCGCGCTAGTAATTAAAGGCGCAATCACTGTGAACACTGGAATAAGAACGATGATGGATAAGTTTAAATACTTCGGAGCTATATGGAACAGCGACCTTCTTGGACAAGATATGTTCGGTGCAACGCTGAGAATTAATATGCCAAAAACATTAGCCACCGATTTGCAAACTTTCAAAACATGGCTCTCACAGAATCCGCTTACAGTCGATTATGTCCTAGCTGAACCAGTAACAGAACTTCTCCCGGAATCTGTACAAGCGCAATTACAAGCCCTGCACAGCGAGAACGGAGTGACACATGTATTTGTAGATTCCGGAGAAGTACCATGTGGAATCAAACTCACATACAGAAAGGAGATTTAATATGAACTACGCAAAAATTATGGAGAACGGAACTGTAAGAATTAGCTCCATAAAGAAAGAGGGCTACAAGCCACTTAAGGAAGAGAAACCAGAGGGATTTAGTAACCTTGTCTTTGTCGGATACACAGAGACAGAAGAAAATGTAATCAAAGAATACGAAGCAGTGGATGACGGTATGAGCGCTTATGGTAAACTGCAAAAGGACTTAAAAGAAACACAGACAGCGCAGGAAGTCACAGACCAAGCGGTGCAGGAATTAATTTTGGCAACGATGAAAATGGGGGTGTAAGTTATGGCACAGTTTTTGGCGAACAGAATTAAAGGCGGGCACTTAACAATCGGCGAGGTACCGGAGAGCTTAAAAGAGCAGGTGCAGGCGTTACTTTAGGAGGAAAGATATGCTTAAATGGCTGAAACAGAGAATTTGTAAGCACAAGTACCGTAAGCACTATGACAAGGCTACAAAGGGATATGTGCGGCGCTGTGTAAAGTGTGGGAAGATTGAATAAGTAAGACATTGACACATAGAGATATGTGTTATTTTTATGCCTTTTTTTCGGCAGGCGGTAAAGAACCGAAAAATTATTTTAAAGCAACGGTCTGGACGATGGATGGACTGGGGCGGAAGGAGAAGATATGAAATTT
>CAUCYJ010000202.1:0-4368 GCA_958446945.1 uncultured Lachnospiraceae bacterium
AAGAGATTGGTTTTGATATTTTTCGGAGAAATAACCGGGGAATTGAAGTTACCGTGGAAGGGCGGGAATTTCTTGGCTATGCACGCCAGGTTCTGGAGCAGACAGAGTTAATGGAGCAGAAATATCTTCATAAGAAACAGAAAAAGCAGCTTCTGTCAGTTTCTACACAGCACTATATGTTTGCAGTAAATGCATTTGTGGAACTGATCCACACATATGGGCGGGAAGAATATGAATTTGCTCTGAGAGAGACAAAGACGTATGAAATTATGGAAGATGTGCAAAATTTTAAAAGTGAAATCGGAATCTTGTATTTGAATAGCTTTAATGAAAAAATCCTGACAAAATTTATGAAAGAAAAGCATCTTGTTTTTCATGAATTATTTCGTACAAGACCTTATGTATTTCTTGGAAGAAATAATCCGCTTGCACAGAAAGAACTGTTGACAGTGGAAGATCTGGAAGAATTGCCGTATCTGAGATTTGATCAGGGAGAGTATAATTCGTTTTATTTTTCAGAAGAAATTTTAAGTACTGTGTCTCATAAGAAAAGTATTGTTGTCAATGACCGGGCAACGCTGTTTAATCTGTTGATTGGGTTAAACGGTTATACTATTTCCACCGGATTTATTAGTCAGTTTGAAGACCAGATCATTTCAAGACCATTAATGGAAGATGACGAAATTAAAGTTGGCTATGTTGTGCGCAAAAGCCATGTGGTCAGTGAACTAGGTCAGATGTATTTAGATGCGCTTCGTAGTGTTTTAAAAGCTGATATTAGTTAAACCTATAGCAAGATATTTGTTTTTTAACTTGGACAAGAACAGAAAAGTCTATTACAATATCAAACAGAAAGCAGAGAGGAAATGAGAATATGAGTGATAAGAAAACAATCATTGAATTGAAGCATCTTGGCAAAGAATTTCAGGGAGCAAAATCAAATGTGCGTGCCCTTCGCGATATTAATCTTGAGATTCAGGAAGGGGAAATTTTTGGGATCATCGGATTGAGTGGAGCCGGAAAAAGTACTCTTGTAAGATGCATGAATTATCTGGAAGAACCGACAGAAGGAGCAGTGATCTTTGATGGAAAAGAACTGGGAAAACTGTCTGACAGAGAACTTAGAGAAGCAAGAAGATCTATTGGAATGATTTTCCAACAGTTTAATCTTTTATCACAGCGGAATATTTTAAGAAATATCAGTTTCCCGCTTGAGATTGCGGGAGTGCCGAAAAAAGATGCGCTGAAAAGAGCAAAAGAACTTTTAGAGGTGGTAGGACTTGGAGATAAGGCAAAAGCATTTCCGGCTCAGTTGTCCGGAGGACAGAAACAAAGAGTAGCAATTGCAAGAGCCCTCGCGGCAAATCCCAAAGTGCTTCTATGTGATGAGGCTACAAGCGCTCTGGATCCGAATACAACAAAATCTATTTTGGATCTGTTAAGAGAGATTAATCAGAAGTTTGGTATTACAATTATTATTATTACCCATGAGATGAAAGTGGTAGAATCTGTCTGCCATAGAGTGGCAATTATTGATCAAAGTCAAATTGCAGAGTGCGGACTTGTAGAAGAAGTATTCTCTAATCCAAAGTCACAGATCGGACGCCACTTTATTCTCGGGGATTCACTGAAAGAGATTTCTTTTGATACAAAATCTTTCTATCGCATTATTTTTGACGGATTAGAAGCTACAGAGCCGGTAATCGGCAAAATGGCATTGGCATGTGGTTTCCCGGTAAATATTGCATATGCATCCACAAAGCGAATTGGAGATAAGGCATTTGGGCAGATGGTCATTCAGGTACCGGCAAATGTTGAAGATAGACAAAAGGTTATAAGATTTCTTGAGACAGAGAAGATACCATATGAGGAGGTAGAAGGAAATGAATTTTGATGCAGAAACATGGCGGATGATTGGAATTGGTATGCTGCAGACAATTTATATGACGGGAATTGCATCACTTCTTTCATATGTGCTTGGACTTCCGCTTGGAGTTATTCTTGTTGTAACAGAAAAAGATGGGATTCGTCCAATGCCGACGTTAAATCGTATTTTAGGATTTATCATTAATATATTAAGATCGGTTCCGTTTATTATTCTATTAATTTTGGTGATGCCGGTAACGAAAGTACTTGTAGGAACAAAGATTGGCCCAACAGCCATGATTCCGCCGCTTGTATTTTCCGCAGCGCCTTATATTGCAAGAATGATTGAATCTTCTTTGAAGGAAGTTGATTATGGAGTAATCGAAGCTGCCAAATCAATGGGAGCAAGTACATGGCAGATTATTTATAAAGTACTTGTTCCGGAGGCGGTTCCGTCTATTCTTGTAGGAGCAGCGATTTCAGTCACAACAATTATTGGCTATACAGCAATGGCAGGATTTGTCGGAGGCGAAGGACTTGGAGATATTGCAATCCGTTATGGAGTGTACCGCTATGAATTCCCAATTATGATTGTAACAACAGTATTGCTTGTTGTAATCGTTCAGATTGTGCAGGCGGGAGGAATCAGTCTGTCTAAGAAGAGCGATAAGCGTATTCGTTAGACAGTTGAGATAAAAGACAACATGTTTTACAGGAGGAATGTATTATGAAATTGAAAAAAGTATTATGTATTGGAACAGCAGCGGTATTATCATTGGCACTTCTCGCAGGATGCGGCGGAGAAAGTAAAGACAGCGGGGAAAATAAAAAAGAAAGCAAGAAAATCGTTGTAGGTGCATCCCCATCACCGCACGCGGAAATTCTGAAAGAAGTACAGCCGATTCTTGAAGAGAAAGGATATGAATTGGAAATCAAAGAATATTCTGACTATGTAATCCCAAATACAGCAGTAGAAGAAGACGAAATTGATGCCAATTATTTCCAGCATATTACTTATATGAATAATTTTAATGAAGAGCGAGGTACACATCTTGTATCTGCCGGTGAGATCCATTATGAGCCATTTGGGATTTATCCGGGAACAGCAGCAAAGTTAGAGGACTTAAAAGACGGAGATAAAATTGCAGTACCAAATGATACAACAAATGAAGCAAGGGCATTGCTTTTATTAGAAGCACAGGGTATTATAACATTAAAAGATGGCGCCGGACTGAATGCAACAAAGAAAGACATCGAAGAGAATCCGCACAATGTAGAGATTGTTGAACTGGAAGCAGCACAGATTCCACGTGTTTTATCAGAAGTGGCATTTGCATGTATGAATGGAAACTATGCGTTGGATGCAGGCTATACAGCAGAGAAGGATGCTCTTGTGATTGAAGATGCTTCTTCAGATGCAGTAAAAGCGTATGTCAATGTTATTGCAGTAAAGGAAGGCAACGAAAATAACGACGCAGTGAAAGCACTGGTTGAGGCTTTAAAGAGTGATGATGTGAAAACATATATTGATAAGACTTATAATGGTGCTGTCGTAGTCGTAGAATAAGAGGTAAAGATATGCGCGTAGGTATGGGATATGATGTACACAAATTAGTAGAAGGAAGAGATTTGATTCTTGGCGGGGTTACGATACCTTATGAAAAAGGGCTGCTTGGACATTCTGATGCAGATGTACTGTTACATGCAATTATGGATGCACTTCTTGGAGCAGCAGCACTTGGAGATATCGGAAAACATTTTCCGGACACGGAAGAAGCCTATAAAGGGATTTCCAGTATGAAACTCTTAGAACATGTCAGAAAACTTTTGGATGAGAATCTGTATGTGATTGAAAATATCGATGCGACCATTATTGCACAGCGCCCGAAGATGCTTTCGCATATTCCGTCAATGCGTCAGAATATTGCAGAGGCACTTCAGATAGAAGTGGATCAGGTAAATGTAAAAGCAACAACAGAGGAAGGACTTGGATTCACTGGAAGTGGAGAAGGAATTTCTTCACAGGCAATCTGTGCGATAGAGAAAATAACAAATTTTAGTTATGATGTGACACCTGTACAAGGATGTTCATCCTGTCCGGGATGTGGTAGAAAATAAGAAAAAATCAGGCAGTGGCGGAATTGAAATACCGGCGCTGCCTTTTCCCGTGAAAAAAGCAGAGGTATCATATTTGAAGAAAAGATATGGATGGCACAGGACAGGAGGAAGAGATGATTCGAAAACTAGAACAGGAAGAGCATAAAAAAACAAGAAAGCTCTGGGAAGAAATCTTTTGTGAAGATTCAAAGAAATTTCTGGATTACTATTATTCGGTTAAAACAAAAGAAAATGAAATCTTTATTATAGAGGAAGATGGGGACATCCGCGCTATGCTTCAGCTAAATCCTTATGAAATGGTTATGCCGGGAGGAATCAAAAAAACCAATTATATTGTTGGGGTAGCTACAGAGAAAGCATACCGGGGAAGAAAATTTATGGCAA
>CAUCYJ010000203.1:0-4344 GCA_958446945.1 uncultured Lachnospiraceae bacterium
AAGAATGCAATCGCATTGTCTGATGCATTTAATTGCGACGTAAGGATGTTATTGTAATTACAAGAAAAAAAACTAAAGGAGATTATGAGATATGACAAAGGAAATGGTATTAAAAAACTTAAAAAACCTTGTAGGAGCAGAATTCGATGCGGACGAGATAATCTGTTCATTCGAGGATTTCGAAGAAAGCGGCGAAACAAATATTATTGTAGAAGAAAGCAATAACGCAGGCTACGACATGATTGCATTTATCGACACAGCGGATGCGACAGAGTTCTGCTTCTCTCTCGACAAAGAGAACTCCATCATAGACGTTTGGATGCGATAAAGAATATGAAAAAAAGAATAATAGTTTTCGTGCCGGGCGAAAAAATACCCGGCACACATTGGACGGTATTAAAAGAAGCAGAAAGCAAAAATGGAGAGAGAATGTACGAATGCCAATGCGACTGCGGAACAATTAGAAGTGTGAGCGCAAAAAACCTAAAATATGGGAAAACGCTCTCTTGTGGATGCATAAAATCACAAATTAATAATAAAGGATGGTTCAAAAAGCAAGAAAAAAACGAACTGGAATTAACTGGGAAAATGTTCGATAATGTAAAGGTGTTGGAAAGAATTTCTGGCAATGGAACTAAGACAATATGGAAATGCGAGTGTATGGCATGCGGCAAAATCTTTAATGTAGTACAGCATAGCCTAACAAGCGGAGGCACTACCTCTTGTGGATGCATGCATTACAAACAGTCGTCAGATAAATGTAAGGATTATTTAGGGATCATAGACGGCACAAACGTTTCTCGCATTGCCAGCAAAAAGATAAGCAAGGCGAACACAACAGGAGTGAGAGGTGTAAGTTACAACAAGGCTCTAGGTAAGTATGCGGCATATATTGGTTTTAAGGGCAAGTTATACAATCTGGGATATTACAGTAAGTTGGAAGATGCTAAAGAAGCTAGAAAAATTGCAGAAGAAAAAATGTACGGAGATTTTATCGAATGGTACAAGAAACAAAAGGGCGAAAATGAGAAGATGTAATGGAAAGAGAAAGAAAAATTAGAATTTTAATGGAAGACGGATGCACGAGAGAAGATGCGAAAAGACATCTAGATGTAGGGACTATAATTTTCGAAGAGTTCGAAGAACACCTTGATTTTCACTGTGAAATGTTGGCAAACGGCGATGAAGATCTTGAGGAAGAATTAAGGAAAATGGTGGAGACCAAAGAAGCAGCGGGAGACTGGGGATCATAGAAGTAGATGGCAAGACGTACTATATTATGTACTGCTTGCAGATAGAGAACATAATGGAAAATTTAAGAAATTACATGGAAAGAACTTTTTTTGAGGAAATGAGACCATCAAACTTTTTTGATGAAAGCGGAAAAGAATTGGCTTTAGGGTGGGAAGATTACAACGAATATGAAGTTGTTGAGGTGAGAAATATTGATGACTCTTCGGTAAGCGAAAAAAATATCACTGTGAAGCATAAATAAAGCATATGCTGTCCTATCGGCATGACGGGGATAAAATAAAAATTAAGGAGTGGTATTATGGCTAAATATACAATAATGATGAGTTGCGGTCACGAAGACACGGTAGAATTATTTGGCAAAGAAAAAGAAAGGGATAGGAAAATAGAATATTTCAAATCATGCGGGTTATGCAAAGAATGTTATAAGAAAAAAATTGAGGAAGAAGCTAAGAAGGAAGGGCTTGTTTTTAACGCATCTGTATTGCCATACATTGATCAGAATGAAGGCAGCATCCTTTTGTCTGTATGGTTTAGTGGGTATACAAAGCCACATAAAGATGATATTAAAGCTTTGGGTGGTTATGTATGGAGCGAAAGAAGATCGGCAGATGATTGGTATTCTTTTTCGCCATTTGGTAAGTGCTGGAACAAGGTTATAAAATTAAAAGATTTGGAAGAAGAAACTATCAAAGCTGTGTCTATCGGAGCTGAAAATACAGTATCCGACAAAGGCTTGTTTGCTATGGTGCATTATCAAATTGCTTTAAAACAGCAAAAAAAATGGATTGAGCAAAAAGAAAAAATTGATGCGATAGAAAAACCGATTGTCCCGGAAGTATTAAAGGGATGTACCTGGAATCAAAAAATTTATGGAAAAGTCGGGAATTACTCTATATATCCAAACGGTGATAAGACATTGATTACAGACGATCAAGCGGAAGAAATCAAAAATTATTTAGAATTAAGGGAAGAATATAAGAAGAAAGTTGAGGAGATTAAAAATTCGTAGAAGTTACGAATGGTTAAGAGGAATAATAAAAGATGATTATTTTGGACTCCCAGAAGAATCGAAAGAATTTAACTATTATTATCCGGACGGAGAAATAGGACAAGCAAAAAGGACAGATCCTAGATCTATCCTTTGCTGGCAATATAATACTTGCTTGCTTTTCAATCCGTGTCTGCCGGAATTGCTGGCAGAACCGCACATCAAAGCGTCCATCGAGTGCGATAACATTATAATAGCACACTTTTAAACATATGTAAACATCAAAATAAGCTGGCCTACCGGCTATACGGGGAGAAGGAGAAAGACTATGGCAGAACTTAAGGAACTTAGAAAATTTATGAATCTCACACAGAAAGAACTTTCAGAGAAAACCGGAATGAATATCCGACAAATACAAAAACTCGAAAAAGGAGAAATTGACGTTAATAACATTACTGCAAAGAATGCACAGGCTTTATCTAGTGCTCTTGGGTGCAGCGTCGAGGAAATGTTGACATTAGACTTAAATATTTTTACCGATGATGCGAAACAGTCATTGAAAGATGGAGAATTAGATTTGCGCGATCTATTAAGAATGGACAAGTATCAGAAAATCAAAAAACTCAGCAAGATTGGAAGCTTTGAAAATACCTTTTACGAAAATTACAAATGGATCCCTGAATCACTGTTTGACAAGTTAATGCCGGATGAACTTGCAAATCTTGTTGATAACTTTTACGACTGTTATAGTGCAGGGAAAAATACAAGATAAAAGGATAAGCATTAAGCTTATCCTTATCTAGTAGCAATTAAAGCTACTGTTAATATTTCAATCCGCGAAACTGTGATTCGCTCAGTTTCCGCAATACAGAGCATCATCTGTATTGGACACCTTTACCATAGCATATATTTGCTAATATGTAAATGTGCCTGTCTATTTTATCTTACACAATCTCAGTAATAAGCTAATCCGCTATTTAGCTGCAACACACTTCCCACTAAAACTGTGGATAATCAGCGAACTTCCATCCGTTTCTTCCCGGATATAGAATTTCTGTTTCATGTTGTGCAGATCAGTGTACAATTTCAAATTATTCTTTCCTCCACTGCCGTTATTTTCCGCAGATAAATACAGCCCCGGAGCCGCAACACTCTCTAGCATTGTGTAATCTGCGTTTTTGTACCGCTTCTTAACCAATTTCCATAACTGGTAATCTCCGCAATCAAATTCCCTGAAATCTACATTTGCATTAGCTTGTCCAGCTGCCGCCGTAAGCATAAAACCGTGTTCCTTATCGATGACCTTGTAGATGTTATCTTTAACAGCTTTAATAGACAATCTTGTGCAATCTGCGCCGTTATTTGCTTGGAGAGATGCATTTACTTTATCCGGCTTTTCTACTGGCTTATCTGTTTTAATTTCAAATGCCCCTAAGATTCCTCGCGCAATATCATCCATCTGATCATTAAAAATCGCAAGATCGCCTTCATTTGTAATAAATCCAACCTCTACGAGACGATAGCTATATCCTCTTGCAGCTGCTCTGTCCGGATTAGTGAGATCATCCCTGCCAACGATTAAGTTGGATCGTCCCGGTAAAATACCGCCGATAAAATTTGCAAGCGCATTGTCATACTGATCTGGATCAAATCCTGCCTTAATAATGACATGGCCGCCTTTGGATCTTGCCGCCGCGCTGTCCATGTGTAATTCCGTGATCTGCCAGTCAGCTGGGATATCAAGGCTACTGATACCATTGTCCGCATAATAATCTCTGTTAAAGTCCCCCAGAGTAACCCGATCGCCGCCGAGTGCTTTAATTCTCGTTGCCAATGCTCTTACTCTCTCTGCCTCACTAAATCCATTTGCACATGCTCCCGGATCTCCTGCTCCATGTCCTGCGATTACAAATAAATGTGCCATATTCAAACTCCTTTCCGTGCGATGCCGCACTACATATCAAATTTAATATTTCCCCACTTCTTGTAAGCGTCAAAATATAACTCGTTTTTGTCTCCATTGTATGTAATCTCGTAATACATACCGTCGCTCACTGGTGTACTAAGTAATGCCTTGTGATTTTGCAGTGTCTTGCAGTACC
>CAUCYJ010000204.1:0-4319 GCA_958446945.1 uncultured Lachnospiraceae bacterium
ATTTGTCGGTAATCAGATACCACTGTTTCCGCGTTATATTTTCTTTGGAACTGTTCCGCTTTTTTCATATCCAGATCACATACATATTTTATTTTCACATTTTCCTGATAGTATATCTGAGAAATATGAACCTCGCCCATTACACCACATCCAACAAGACCAACTTGATATATTCTCATGCATCTTCCTTCTTTCTAAATATCTTTTCTGCTGCATCTCTTCTGCAATACATCATAAATTCTTCCCTAACTTTTTGTAAAGTACTATAACTGCCTTTTTTTATTTTCTCTATTCTGCTGCTTTTCATCCAAAAAACTTATTCTATTATTTATAAATTTTTATGCAAAAATATGCATTCAAAAAAGACAAATGTCTTTTTGTGAAACACATTTTTAATTTTCCTTGACTTTTTCCCCCCGTTCACCTCGTTTTATATTTCACATTTGTATATTTATTCGTATTTTCTTTCTTTTTATTCATCCCGTTCTCCTCTGATTTTGTCGTTATATTTTTGTGCATATTGCATATTTTTAACCAAAAAAAAAAAAAAAATATCATTATTGCACAATTTTACCCCTTGTTTTATCAAAAAAACATGCTATAATAATCACAAGAAAGAAGCTGATATTATTCAAAATAACGAATAATAATAACCTATCAAGCTTTTAAATAACTTTAAGGAGGAGTTGCAATTATGAAAAAAAGACTCAAAAAAATTGTGGCAGCTGGACTTGCTACCACCTTATGCGCCAGTTTATTAGTTGGTTGTGGTTCTGATTCAAAATCAGGTTCTGACTCTTCAAAGAAATCTGGCAAAAAAACTGTTTCTATCTGGTTTCCGGCTTATGCTGGAACAGACTCAGAGATTTCTGACAAAGATTTCTGGCAACAGCAGCTTGAACCATTGGCAAAAGAAGAAAACTGTGAATTTAACATCCAGATTATTCCGTGGTCTAACTATGAAGAAAAGTATTTATCTGGTGTAACTTCCGGTCAGGGACCTGATATCGGATATATGTCTCTTGAAATGATGGGGGATTATATCAGCAAAAATTTATTAGCCGATATGGACTCTTATTTCTCTGATGAAGAAAAAGAAAATTATATCTATTACGATAAAGGAACTATTCAGGGAAAACAATATGCACTTCCGTTTATTGTCGGAAATCCTCGTCTTCTTGTTGGAAACACAGATATTCTGAAACAAGCTGGTGTAGAAAAAATGCCTGAAACATGGGATGAATTTATCGCGGCATGTCAGGCTGTACAGGACAAATGTGACGGCGTGAAACCTTTTGACCAGGCATGGGGTGGTCCTTGGGGCAACGTAGATGAAGACTTTCTTCCATACTTCTGGAGCGCAGGCGGAGAGATTCTTGATGAAGACGGTAACCTGGCTCTTGATTCTGAAGAAGGACGTAATTCGGTACAGTTCTTATATGATTTAAGATTCAAATACAATTTCCTTGATGAAGCTTCTACATCCAATCAGGATGTACGAATTGATTTCGAGGCTGGAAAAACTGCTTTTATCGTACTTGCTTCCAGTAACTGTCTGAATCTTGAAGGAGTTAATTGGGACTTTACTCCTGCATTAAAAGGTTCCGGCGATGTAGCAAAAACATTTGTTGCAGCCGATTCACTTGTTTTATTTGATAAATGTGAAGATAAAGATCTTGCCATGAAAGCTATTAAATTGCTTTCAAGCGCTGACGTAATGTCCGAGTTCCACAAACAGATTACAGAACAGCCACCTATCACAAAAGATGATCCATATGTTGGAGATGAAAGATTTGAAACCTTATTTACAGATTACAGCGATCAGTTCAATACTCTTTCTCCTTTCCCGAACGCTGTATCTTTTCTTGATCAGGTACATAAAAATCTTCAGTCTATGATGATGGGAGAAATGGAACCGGAAAATGTTTTAAAAGACGCTGTAGATTATTACAATAATAATTTAAAACAGCAATAAAACAAAACAGCCAGCGGAATTTCCACTTTCCGCTGGCTAATATTTTGGATAATGAGGTGATTTCGTGTCTAGAAGAAAAAAAGAGATGATGCAGGGATACATTTACATTTTACCAAGTTTATTTTTCATGGTATGTTTTTGTCTTCTCCCAATCGTAATGTCTACTTATTTTAGCTTTACAGATTACAATGCAATGACGCCGGCAAATTTTGTCGGATTTGATAATTATAAAAAAGTTTTCCAAGATCCATATATTATTGATGCAATCAAAAATACATTTACTTATGTACTAATTACTGTTCCGATCCAAACATTTCTTTCTCTTGTTTTTGCCGCTTTCCTTGCAAATAAAATGCAAAATCTCGGCGGAAACTTTCTTAGAAGTGTTATGTTCATTCCGGTAATTGCATCTGCGGTTACTTCCGGTGCTATCTGGAGAACAATTTTTACAACAGATGGAGGTATCATTAACTCTTTCTTAGAATTCTTCGGAATTCAGGGACCAAACTGGCTTGGAGATTCTAAAACGGCACTCATTTGTATCTGTGTCGTAGCCATTTGGAAAAATGTCGGTTATTTCCTTGTCATTTATTATGCAGGTATTATGGGGCTTTCACCTGAACTTTACGAAGCCGCTCGTGTAGATGGCGCAACAACTATACAACAATTTTTCAAAATTACAATGCCACTATTAAAACCAATCAACTATCTCGTTATTACACTTGGTATCATCTGGTCATTCCAGGTATTTGATCTTTCTTATTTAATGACAAGTGGTGGCCCTGGACGTTCAACCGTAACAATTGTTATGGGTATCTATAATGCAGCTTTCAAAGAATACCGAATGGGTTATGCCTGTGCAATGGCAATCCTGCTCCTTCTCGTAATTCTTGTAATTAACATTATAGAAAATACATTCTTTAAAGAAAAACCAGTGAAAGGAGACGCTAAATAATGAAAACAGTAAAACAAAAAAGCAAATTAAATCACTGGACTCCTCTTGCGATCATCGGACTAATAGCGATTATATTAGTAGCTGTAATTGCAATTTTTCCATTTATTTACATGATTTTAATGTCTTTTACAGATTCACGTACCTTACAGCTTCACCTTTCCAACGTAAATTTTACTGATCTGTCAAACTTTATTTATATTTTTAACAATAGCGGCTTTCTTCAGGCATTTGTTAACAGTATTATTGTAGTAGTTGTTTCCTGTGTGTTAAATGTTATCATTTCATGCATGGCTGCCTATGGCTTCGAGAAAAAACTCTTTCCCGGCAGAGATTTTATTTTCCAGATTTATATGATCACATTAATGATTCCGGGACAAGTTACCATGATTCCACTATTTGTTATTATGAAAAATCTCGGACTGCTTAACACAAAAACTGCTTTAATTATCCCAATGATCGGCGCATTTTCTGTTTTCCTTGTGAAACAATTTGTAAATGGTGTGCCTGATGAACTAATAGAGTCTGCCAAAGTAGATGGATGCCCGGAATATCGAATCTTCATCCAGATTGTTATGCCGCTTTTACAACCGGTTATGATCACTCTGATTGTGTTCACATTTATTTCTTCCTGGAATGATTTCCTGTGGCCTTTAATTGCCGCTACAGAAACAGAAACTTACACATTGACAGTTGCTCTCTCTGTATTAAAAACACAATATCAGGTTAACTATGGATTGATTATGGCAGGCTCAACTATTACATTTATCTTTCCATTTATTTTATACGTTTTTCTCCAGAAACAATTTGTACAAGGAATTGCTCTCGGAGGCGTAAAAGGTTAAAATAACTTTACTGGAGGATTTTTTATTATGAACTTTATTGTAAAAGATGAACGCTTCACAAAAACAACTGAAATCTTAAGTAAACACTTTTTCTCAGATTCAAAAGAATGCATCACAGTCATTCCTGTAAAATCCGAAATGCAAGGATTTGAAATTGAGAAGAATAATAATACTGTTACAATCTCTTATGGGCAGGATGTACATTATTACCGCGCATTTAGTTTTCTAATGTCACATCTGGATGAGGATTCCTATCATTATAGTGAAACAGCCTATACAAATCGTCTTGGAAATATGCTCGACTGTTCCAGAAATGCCGTTTTAACAGTAGATTCTGTTAAAGAATATATCGAACGTATGGCGCTTCTCGGAATGAATGATCTCCTTCTGTATACAGAAGAAACTTATGAAGTTAAGAACCGCCCATATTTCGGCGCACTCCGCGGGCGCTACAGCGCTGAAGAAATTAAAGAAATGGATCAATATGCAGCCATGTTCGGAATTTCACTTGTACCGTGTATTCAGACACTTGCTCATCTGCATACAT
>CAUCYJ010000205.1:0-4298 GCA_958446945.1 uncultured Lachnospiraceae bacterium
ACATAAAGACGTAACTGAAAGATTGCAGCAGATTAATCCATTACTTGCAGAAAAGACACGAACAGTATTAGACTTAAACAAATCTGAGAGACATATCCGGGGAGGAATGGCGACACGGGAAAAATATTTACATTTGGAGCATTAACATAACAATTAACAATGGTTGGGAAAATAAATATTCCTAGCCATTTTCTCTTTTATAGATAAGACTTCCGGAGTATAATAAAAATAAGAATTACTACTCTAAAGGCTTTTTAAAGGAGGAATCGAGTATGAGTGAAATTCAGAGTGTACATTATCCACAAAGTGAAATCCATACAACATTAATACCTGTTGCAACAGGATGTCCATACAACCGCTGTGCTTTCTGTTCGATGCATAAAGAAGATACATATAGTGAAGTTCCTTTCCGGGAAATAGAACATGAGTTGATGAATGGAGATACATATACGGAACGAGTATTTTTGACAGGTGCAGATCCACTTTCCGTTGGATTTGAAAAAATGCTTCGTGTACTGGAATTAGTAAAAAAATATTTTCCATATTGTGGATGTGTGGCAGCGTATGCGTCTGTTCGCAGTTTGCAGAAATATAGTGTAGAAGAATTACAAAAGCTTCATGCAGAAGGTTTGCGGTTACTTTATGTTGGCTTTGAAACAGGAAATGACGAAGTATTGCGACTAATGAAAAAAGGGCATACGTCAGAAAATGCTGCAAATCAGGGGAAAAAACTAAATGAAGCTAAAATTCCATTTTATGCAATTATAATGTATGGAATTGCGGGAGAAGGAAATGGCGAGAAAAATGCAAAGTTAACAGCAAAACTATTGAATCAGTTTGTGCCAACCAAAATTATCACAATGAATTTAACAGTGTTTGAGATGACTGAATTGGCAGAAATGGTAAAAAAAGGTATGTTTGTAGAAGCGCCAATAAAAGAGAAGCTTTTTGAATTAAAAACATTACTGGAACAATTACACATCGAAAAATCAGTGGAACTTGATACAACGCATACTACGAATATCATCAAAATGACGGGGAGAATTCCAGAACAAACAAAAGAAATGATTGAAAGAATAGAACATTTGCTGATATAATAAATAGTATCTAGTTTCGAACAAAGCAGGGAGCCTGCTTTGTTTCTTTATTTTATGAGATCAGGGAAAGAAGTGGTAGCGTGAGGGAAAAAATAAAAACAGACAGAAGTCATTATCTATTTGATAATAAAGCATTAGCAGCATTGATTGTTCCATTAGTTGTCGAACAGTTTTTGGCAGTACTTGTGGGAATGGCAGACTCTATTATGGTAGCAAGTGTTGGGGAGGCAGCTGTCTCCAGCGTTTCCCTTGTTGACAGTATTATGATTTTATTGATTAATATTTTTGGAGCATTGGCTAACGGAGGAGCAGTAATTGCCGGACAGTATCTCGGACAGAAAAAGAAGGAAGATGCATGTGAAGCAGCCAATCAGCTTGTATGGTTTGTGACAATTTGTGCAGTGATTATTATGGTGCTGATGTATCTTGGAAAAGATTTTATTTTAAATACAGTGTTTGGGGAGATTACTGATGAAGTTGCAGCATATGCAAATACCTATTTGATGATTGTAACAGCATCAATTCCATTTATTGCATTGTATAATGCAGGGGCAGCAATTTTCAGAACGATGGGGAATTCAAAAGTTTCCATGCAAGTTTCTATGTTGATGAACTTGATTAATGTTGTCGGAAATGCAATATTAATTTATGGATTCCACTGTGGTACAGAAGGCGTTGCGATTCCGACACTGGTGTCACGAATGTTTGCGGCGATTATGATTACAATACTTGTATGTAATCAAGATTTGACGCTGCATATAAAAAAATCATTGCGTTATCAATTTGACTGGACAAAAGTCAAGAAGATCTTATATCTCGGAGTTCCAAATGGATTAGAAAGCAGCATGTTTCAATTAGGAAAAATTCTTGTGTTGAGTCTTGTTTCTACATTTGGCACATATGCAATTGCGGCAAATGCGGTGGCAAATGCGGTAGCAAGTTTCCAAATCCTTCCTGGAATGGCGATTTCTCTTGCAGTAACAACTGTAGTTTCGAGGTGTATTGGGGCAAATGATCATGAACAGACTCATTATTACACTGTGAAATTACATTTACTGGCATTTGCAGCGACTATTGTAATGGTTGGAATTATCATTCTGGCACTCCCGTTAATTATGAAAGCTTATAATCTGTCATCAAAGACTGCAGTTGTGGCAGAGCAGATATTAATATTCCACGGAGTATTTGCGATTGTGTTGTGGCCGTTGGCATTTGTACTGCCTACAGTATTCCGGGCAGCAGGAGATGTTCGTGTTACAATGCTGATCTCCATTGTTTCCATGTGGCTGTGTAGAATCGTTATGAGTTATGTTATTGGAAAATATATGGGAATAGGTGTATTAGGCGTTTGGATTGCCATGATTCTTGACTGGGTCGTTCGAACTGTCTGTTTTGTATGGCGCTATAGAAGTGGAAAATGGAAAGGAAAGGCAGCAGTATAAACATAAAGATAAATACGCTGTAAATGCAGATAAGCCCCATGCAAGAGAATTTTTAGAGATTTAGAGAATTCTCTTGTCAATTTTCCATTGCTACATTATAATAAAAACGTGTTATTGGCGTTTATAATGTCAGTGGCATTTTTTATTTGGAAAACGAGAACCTATTTGAGGAGGAAAATACGTGAAAAACGAATTAGTAATCGTTCTTGATTTCGGAGGACAATATAACCAGTTAATCGCAAGACGTGTCAGAGAATGTAACGTTTATTGTGAAGTTCATCCATACACATTAAGTTTAGAAAAAATTAAAGAAATGAATCCAAAGGGGATCATTTTTACCGGAGGACCAAACAGTGTTTACGGAGAAGATTCTCCGAGATGTCCGAAAGAAATATTTGAGCTTGGAATTCCAATCTTTGGTATCTGCTATGGTTCCCAGCTGATGGCATACATGCTTGGCGGTAATGTGGCAACAGCACCGGTCAGTGAATATGGAAAGACAGAAGTTGCTGTAGATACTACATCAAAATTATTTGAAAATGTATCACCAGATACAATTTGCTGGATGAGCCATACAGACTATATTGAAAAAGCGCCGGAACATTTTAAAATTACTGCACATACACCAGTATGTCCGGTGGCTGCTATGGAACTTCCAGAGAAAAATCTTTATGCGGTACAGTTTCACCCAGAAGTTATGCATACCCAGGAAGGAAGCAAAATGCTTAGTAATTTCGTGTATAACGTATGTGGATGCAAGGGTGACTGGAAAATGGATTCCTTTGTTGAAAAAACAATTCAGGAAGTTCGTGAGAAAGTTGGCAGCGGAAAAGTATTATGTGCATTGTCCGGCGGTGTAGATTCATCTGTGGCAGCGGTACTTCTTTCCAAAGCAGTTGGCAAGCAGCTGACTTGTGTCTTTGTAGATCATGGTCTTCTTCGTAAAGATGAGGGAGATGAAGTAGAAGCTGTATTTGGCCCAGAAGGTCATTATGATCTGAACTTCATTCGTGTAAATGCACAGGATCGTTTTTATAAAAAACTTGCCGGAGTAGAAGAGCCGGAAGCAAAACGTAAAATTATCGGAGAAGAATTTATCCGCGTATTTGAAGAAGAAGCACAAAAAATAGGTGCGGTAGACTTCCTTGTACAGGGAACAATCTATCCGGATGTAATAGAATCCGGACTTGGAAAATCAGCTGTCATCAAGAGTCACCACAATGTTGGAGGACTTCCGGACTGTGTTGATTTTAAAGAAATTATTGAACCGCTTCGCCTGCTCTTTAAAGATGAAGTAAGAAAAGCGGGACTGGAATTGGGAATTCCAGAATACCTTGTATTCCGTCAGCCATTCCCAGGTCCTGGACTTGGTGTACGAATTATTGGTGAAGTTACACCGGAGAAGGTACGCATCGTTCAAGAAGCAGATGCAATTTATCGTGAAGAAATTGCAAAAGCCGGTATTGCATCAACATTAGGTCAGTATTTTGCAGGATTGACTAACATGCGTTCTGTTGGATGTATGGGCGATGAGAGAACTTATGATTATGCAGTTGCATTACGCGCAGTTCTTACAAGTGATTTTATGACAGCAGAAAGTGCAGAACTTCCTTGGGAAGTATTGGGAAAAGTGACAACCAGAATCGTTAATGAAGTAAAAGGGGTTAACAGAGTACTGTATGACTGTACTGGAAAACCGCCGGCAACGATTGAGTTTGAATAATATATTAGAGCCAAGAAATGCCTATTTTACGGGCTT
>CAUCYJ010000206.1:0-4291 GCA_958446945.1 uncultured Lachnospiraceae bacterium
GACTACTTGTTCCTATCAAATGAATTTGAAATATTTTTCTGTATTATAGGACAAGCTGAGAGAAATTGCAAGAGATTTTTTGAAAAAAGTAGAAAAAGTGGAAAAATATATTTGCTGATACGGGAGAGGGGAAAGTGAAATTTGAAAATAGTATGGTTTTAAGAGGTTAATAAATAGAAAATAACAATAGGTGTACAGATTTTTGCACATCTATTTTTTTATAATACAAACATAAGAAAATGTCAGAAAATTATATCATATGGCAGGGAAAGGAGTAAAAGATAATGAGAGTTGTGAGTATGCAAAGTAAAGCGAAAGTCTATCACCGCGAAGAATGTAGATATGCAAAAAAGATTCTTCCTAAAAATAGAATGCAGTTAAGCAGTGAGGCGGCGGAAAAAGCGGGGTATCATATTTGTCCGTACTGTGATGGAATGGATGCATTGTTTCGCATGAAGAAGGAACAGATTTTAAAATATGCAAGAAAGAATCATATGGAGGTAGATTTGTTGAATCATGTTCTGTATGTACGAACAGATGTTGGATGTTGGAAAATGATTTATAGTATGAGCGAACAGAGGTTTTTACTTTATCATAAAAATTATATGCAGGGAGTGCTCTCGCTTGATGAGGTTGAAGAAGGAGCTTATCATAGGCAAAGAGATGTTCCTTTTTCAAAAAGTATAGAAAAATATCTTTTTTATATAAGCAAACATGATGCAGCCCGGAAAATAGAGATGATAGATTATAGATTGCTTCCTAATAGAACAAAAAAGGAGAAGCGATATTTTGCCAGCGCGAGGGCAAGGAGTAACAGAAGATCTCAAAGGCGCTTGGAGGAATTATTTACAATGATTGAGCAGGGAGCATAAGGAAAAAGATAAACAGATCGGACTTTAGGGCAAGAAAATTATGTTATAATAATACCAATGAGATTTGAGACTTGTTTGGGAGGAAATGTGTTATGGGAGTGTATGAGACGAAGCTTAGAACGCTATATGTAATGCGGATTTTAGCAGAAAATACAGATCAAGATCATATTTTGAATGCTACAGATATTTGTAAGCTTTTGGAGCAACAGTATCAAATTCACGCCGATCGGAGAACGATTTACGGAGAAATAGAAGCGTTGAGAATGTTTGGGGTAGATATTATACAGCAAAAAGGAAAAGCATCTGGATATTATATTGGGGAAAGAAGCTTTGAATTTCCAGAGCTGAAATTACTTGTAGACTCTGTTCAGTCCTCTAAATTTATTACAGAGAAAAAATCAAGAGAACTTATTTTTAAGTTGGAGAAACTTTGCAGTACGTTTCAGGCAGAACAGTTGGCAAAACAAGTAACTATTTTAAACCGATTGAAGACTGAAAATGAAGAGATTTATTACAGTGTAGATAAAATTCATTCCGCGATATATAACAACAAGAAGATTCAATTTCAGTATGCAGAGTGGACGCCAAAAAAGGAATTGAGATTTAGAAAGAATGGGATGTTTTACAAAATTAGTCCTTGGGTACTTACTTGGGATGATGAAAAGTATTACTTAATTGCATTCGATGATGTGGCGGGGAAAGTAAAGCATTACAGAGTCGATAAGATGAAGCATTTGGATATTTGTGAGGAAGACCGGGAAGGTCAAAAACAATTTGAAAAATTTGATCCATCTGAACTTACAAAGAAAACATTTGGTATGTATGGAGGAATGGAAATAGGAGTAAAACTCTTATGTCAAAATAGTTTGGCAGGAGTGATATTGGACAGATTCGGGAAGGATGTCTGGATGAGAACTGTCGATGAAAATCAATTTATAGTCCATGTAAATGTGGTAGTCAGCCCTCAGTTTTTTGGATGGATTACGGGAGTAGGGGCTCATGTGAAAATTGTGGAGCCCATGGAAGTGAGGGAGGCATACAGAAAATATTTGGAGACGATATTAGAAGGATATAGAGTGTAGATTAAAATTCATATTTGTGAAAAGTAAAAGGTGATAATAAATTTACAAAAAATCAAAAAGATGAAAGGAATTCAAAAATTATGCAATATATAGCACACATAGATCAGGATAGAATTCAGTCAGTCAAGGAACATTTAGAAGGGACGGCAAAGATTTCAGGAGAGTTTGCGGGGAAATTTGGGAAACAAGACTGGGGCTACTGTAATGGGATACTACATGATATTGGAAAGTATTCTGTGGATTTTCTGAAAAGGATTACAGGGGAAAGTAATCAGCGGGTGGATCACTCTACAGCAGGAGCGAGAGTCTGCATAGAAAAAGGGGGAAAGTATAGTTTTTTAGAATATTGCATTGCGGGGCATCATGCCGGACTTCCGGATTATGGCAGTAATTATGACAATGCAGGCGATCCTACTTTAATGGGGAGAAGAAAGAAAAAGATCAGTGACTATCAGGCATATCAGAAAGAAATTGATATTCCAGAAATCGTAACGGATCCATTTGATTTCAAGAAGACAGTGAATCCAGATTTTTCTATGAGTGTTTTTATAAGAATGCTTTATTCTTGTTTGGTCGATGCTGATTTTTTAGATACAGAAGCATTTATGAGTCGTGGGCAAAAAGTAAGAAATTCTGGAGAGCCGATGGAAGCACTTCTTGAGAAATTGGAAAAGCATGTTTCGGAATGGTTGAAAAATCAAGATCTGGATACAGTAAATGGAAGAAGAACAGAAATTTTAAAGCATTGTTTAGCAGAAGGTAAATCTGAAAAAGGGCTGTTTCGCTTGACAGTTCCGACTGGTGGTGGAAAGACAATAGCTTCTTTGGCCTTTGCATTACGTCATGCGGTGGAAAATCAAATGGATCGGGTAATTTACGTCATTCCATATACAAGTATTATTGAACAGAATGCGAAAGTGTTCAGAGAAATTTTAGGAGACGAAAATGTGTTGGAAAATCATTGTAATGTTGATTACGAAAGTTCGGAAGAACTTCAGCCAATGCAGCTTGCAGCTGAAAACTGGGACAAACCGGTTGTTGTCACAACAAACGTACAGTTTTTTGAATCACTATTTGCAAATAAGTCTTCCAAATGCAGAAAATTACATAATATTGCAAACAGTGTAATTATTTTTGATGAAGCGCAGATGTTGCCGAATGATTACCTAAAACCTTGTATCGCAATGATAGAAGAACTTCTCAGTAATTATAGAACCAGTGTTGTTTTATGTACAGCAACTCAGCCGGCTTTAAAATCATTTTTTCAGAGAAATGTTTTAGCAACAGAGTTGTGTCCTAGAATGGATGAACAATTTCAATTTTTTAAGAGGACATTGTTTGAAAATATCGGAACAGTAACGGAAGATTGTTTGATAAACAAGTTAAGAGGGGAATATCAGGCGCTTTGTATTGTTAATACGAAAAAGAGAGCGCAAAATATTTATCAAGAGTTAAAAGAAGAGGGGGTATACCATTTATCTACAAGTATGTATCCGAAACATAGAAAACAGGTTTTGGAAAAAATAAGAGGAAGACTTAGGGAAGATAAAAAGTGTATTCTCATTTCTACAAGTCTCGTAGAGGCAGGAGTCGACCTTGATTTTCAGTCAGTATATCGAGAACTGGCGGGAGTAGATTCTATGATACAGGCGGCAGGACGGTGTAACAGGGAAGGCCATAGAAAGGCAGAAGAGAGTAAGGTTTTTATTTTTAGATTTGAAGAAAAAGAGAGTGTTTTAGGACAGCGACAGCAGATCGATGTGGCAAAAAGTCTGATAGCAGATGGAAGGGATCTTTCAGATAGGGAGACCATTACAAGATATTTTGAAATGCTATATCATATCAAGGGGGAAAGTCTGGATAAGAAAAAAATCATGGATGAGTTTACGAATAAGAAAATAAAATATCGGTTTGCAAAAGTCGGGAAGGATTTTCGATTGATTGAACAAAATACAAAAACAATTTTTATAAATTGTGAGGAGGATGCAGATGAGATTCTTCGCGAATTAAAAGAAAAAGGATTTACAAGATCGGGAATGCGAAAGGCGAGTCAATATTGTATTACCGTATATGACCAGACTTTTGACAAGATGTACGGTGCCGGCATGCTGAAACCGATAGCGGAAAATATGGAAGATTTTTATGAATTGGCAGATGAGAGTAGATATACAGAAGAGATGGGTTTGAAGTTAGAAATTGATAATGGTATGGCATTGTTTCTTTAAAGAATTATGAAATAGAATGAGAAATGAAAGAAGCAGTGAATATGCAGAACTTTGAGGAGTTCTATCATAAATACTGCTTCTTTTGCAGTAGTTAAAGCTACTACTAATATTT